>NZ_JAULLJ010000016.1:0-95113 GCF_030518095.1 Bacteroides sp. ET489 | reverse complement strand
TACTTTCTTTTTTTTGATTTTATATCGAACTCACGTTATAATAGTAGACATTTCTTGAGAAATGTTTCTATTTGAATAGACACTTTGTCTAATACTGTGTCTTTTCCTGCCATAGAGGTATGCTTGTTGTGCTTTAAGCTGATTTTCGGAAGAAATATTATCAGATATGTGGGGAAGAAACACTATTTTTGTCTCGGTGAATTTAAAGGAACGATATGTCTGTTATTGAAATAACTTCTCTGGAACAACCGGGTGTGGAAGTGTTCAGCACACTGACCGAAGCACAACTGCGTAACCGGCTCGATCCACAACACGGTATCTTTATTGCCGAAAGTCCGAAAGTGATTCGCGTAGCACTTGATGCGGGGTACGAGCCTACCGCCTTGCTTTGCGAACGGAAGCACATAACGGGCGATGCGGCCGATATTGTAGAACGAATAGGTGATGTTCCCATTTATACCGGCGACCGCGATTTGCTGACTCGGCTTACCGGCTATACGCTGACGCGCGGAGTGCTTTGTGCCATGCGTCGGCCATTGCCGCCGATGGTGGAAGATGTGTGCAATGGCGCACGTCGTGTGGTTGTGATTCATGGAGTGGTGGACACGACCAATATTGGTGCCATATTCCGTTCGGCAGCAGCTTTGGGCATTGATGCCGTATTGCTTACTCCCGATTCTTGCGATCCGTTGAACCGCCGTTCGGTGCGCGTGTCTATGGGCTCGGTTTTTCTGATTCCCTGGACGTGGATTGAGAATCCGTTGACGAAACTGAAGGAACTTGGATTCCGTACAGCTGCATTGGCTTTGACCGACCGTTCTGTTTCTTTAGACGAACCGGCACTGAAAGCAGAAGCCCGTCTGGCTTTGCTGATGGGAACCGAAGGCGACGGCCTGCCTGCCGAGGCCATTTCCGGAGCCGACTATGTGGTACGTATTCCTATGATGCATGGGGTCGATTCGCTGAATGTAGCGGCTGCTTCGGCTGTAGCATTCTGGGAGTTGTGTAAGAAATGCTAAGAATGCTCAAGTTTCGGTGAAACCTCACTTTGCTGTGATCTATTGAGGGTTAGTGTGTTGCAATGATGGATACGCGGACAACACGGACAATGCGGATGAACGCGGATTTTCATTTTTCTTCTTTTTATCCGTGCCAATCCGCTCATTCCGCGTCGTCCGCGTATCCATCTTTCATTTTCTAAAGTTCTACTTGACGCCCGTAACTACTTACTTTAGCCGGGCAACATCGGTAGTTAGCTAACCTAACAAGCAATGTTGTCTAGTATGACAAGCAATGTCGTCAGGTTTTATAAGCAATGCTGTCGGGTTTTACATACAAAGCCCACGAGTATTGCAAGTAAAGTCCGTGAGTATTGCCAGTAGTTCCCAAGAGTATTGCAAGCATGGCTCGCGAGCCGTGCAAGTGTTGCTCGGTAGTGGCTGATAGGGTATTTATAAGTCTTTTCGCCCCTTTTATTGCAGATAAACTTCTTGTTTGCTTAAAAATGGGTATGTATTGTTATGATAAGAACCATAACCGTTTTTATTTTATACCTACTGTTAGGCTAATAATTGTGTTATTTTGCAAGTGAGCCAATGCAAATTGGCGGTTCTGAAAATTTAATGATATAGTAAATAAAACCATGAAAACATTGTTTAACCTGAAAAAACTAACTCTTACCTTTTTATTCACAATGGGGGCGTTGTCGGTTTATTCGCAGTCGGCAAGTTTGCCTTATATTATGGATATGGTACACAACAATCCGGGCGAACCTCTTTACGAGAGTATGTACGACAGACCGGACGTATTGAAGTCGATGGGTTATAATGGAAAATGCTATTTTTTGTTCGATTCGCCTACGTTGGCCATTAACTGGGACGATTTCGATAAAGACATCCTTCCGCCGGGTACGCCCGACCGTGAATGGGTCGACAAGAAAGCGGCGCGTCTGCACGGACTGTTTAATGATTGCAAGCGGAACGGAGTCGACGTATATGCCATGAGCGATTTGATTCTGTTGCCCAAACGGCTGGTCAGTAAATATGGTATCGAAAAAACATTTGGTAATCCTCAGGATACATTAGTTCAGCGTATATTGCGCTATCAGCTTAATGCTTTTTTCAAGCAGTTCCCTCAGATGGACGGTATTGTGGTACGTATCGGCGAGACCTATTTGGAAGATGCGCCGTTTCATGTAGGACACATTCAGAAAAAGGATAATGCAGATCAGTGCATTATTCCTCTGATGAATTTATTGTGCGAAGAGGTGTGTGTAAAATTAAACAAAAAGGTTATTTTCAGGACATGGTGGGCATTCGACACAGACGCAAAAAAATATCAATATATCAGTGATCAGGTTGAACCTCATCCCAATCTGGTGATTGCTATCAAACATTGTGAGGGCGATTTTCATCGTGGAAATCCTTTTAGTAAAGTCTTGGGATTAGGCCGTCATCAGCAATTGGTGGAAGTTCAGTGTGCCCGCGAGTATGAGGGCAAGGGCGCATATTCCAACTATATTGCTCGTGGGGTGATTGAAGGTTTCGAAGAAGACCGGGCAAAAAAGGAAGAAGGCAAGTACTGGTGCATCCGCGATATTTATAATACGGGTAAGTTAGTCGGTATGTGGACCTGGACGCGCGGTGGCGGATGGGAAGGACCTTATCCTAAAAATGAGCTGTGGTGCGACCTTAATGCATGGGTAATGGCTCAGTGGGCTCGTTCACCGCAGCAACCGGAAGAAAAGATTTTCCATGACTATGCGACCAAGCGTTTGAAACTTTCCCGTAAGGATGCGGCGCGTTTCAGAGAATTGGCATTGCTTTCGGAGAAAGCTACACTGAGAGGAATGCGTAGTACTGCTTTCCCGAATGATGTTTTTGCTATGTGGGTGAGAGACGAATACATTACCTTTCCTGCTTTACCCAAGAACAAAGAGAAAGTCCTGACTCTGTTGGCCGAGAAAGATACGGCAGTGACATATTGGGAACGGATCGTTGAATTGTCAGAGCAGATCAGCATCCCCGATGCTTTGTTGGATGAAACGATGAAGGTGACATGTCGTTATGGCAAGCAGATGTATCGGATTTATTGTGCGTTGTTCCATCTGGCTGCCATAAGACAGGGGCTGACGGAAGAAGATAAAACAGTTTATCTGGCAGAATACGACGATGCCTGGAGATGCCTCGAACAGTTGGCAGACGAAAAACCGGCATACTGTCCGTCTTTGTATTCGAAAACACTTATCCGCCGTACATGGTCGGAAGTGGCAGATAAAGCAGTGAACGGGATGCGGTAAGTTTCGGGAAAACGTTTCCGCAATTAAAAGCCCGCGAGATGGAATATAATGGATAAGAAAAACACTTTTGTAGATTATCTTTTTTATACTTGTGGAATAATTTAGAGAGAAAACAAACATAAAATAACTTTATAATATCATTAATACCATGAAAACAGAATTATCAAATAACTATTCTGGAACGCTATTGGCAAGAGTTATATGCCTGTTGTTATGCGGCACTTTTTTTGTATTGCAAGGAGGACAGGCACATTCATATCCGGAGGCAAACGATACAGAGAAAGCAGACAAAGACGCATGGCAAGTGGCACGTTGGCTGGGTATGGGATGGAACCTGGGTAATCAGTTGGATGCCATAGCAGAAGGTGTGTCCAACGAAACAGTTTGGGGAAATCGTCCTGTGACACAAGTTACATTCGACAAATTGGCTGCGGCCGGATTTACTTCCGTACGTATACCTGTTACTTGGATGGGACATATTGGTAGTGCGCCTGAATATAAATTGGAAGAATCGTGGCTGAAACGTGTGGAAGAAGTTGTAGGATATGCCGAGAAAGCCGGATTGAATGCTATTGTTAATATACATCATGATGACAATTATTGGCTTAGCATGAAGAAAGCCATTCAGGGGGAAGAACAAAACGAGGCGATTAAGGCTCAGTTGAAGGCTGTGTGGACACAAATAGCTGCCCGTTTCAAGGACAAAGGACATTTTTTGCTGTTCGAGGCGATGAACGAAATCCACGACGGTCGCTGGGGATGGGGAGATAACCGGAAAGACGGTGGCTGTCAGTATGCTATTCTGAACGAGTGGAATCAGATTTTTGTAAATACAGTACGTGCTACTGGCGGCAAGAATACCGACCGTTATTTATGCGTACCGGGTTATGCTACCAATATTGAACTTACTCTTCAGAGTTTTGTATTGCCTAAAGACGTTGTGCCTGGCCGTTTGCTGGTATCTGTGCATTGTTACGATCCTATGGATTATGCCATGAGCAACAAATATACAGAGTGGGGACATACGGCAGATGCACCTAAAAAGGTGACCGGTGACAACGAAAATCAGATTGCCAGTCAGTTTAAAGCGCTGAAAGAACACTTTGTAGAAAAAGGCGTTCCGGTATACATCGGTGAAATGGGATGTATACACCGTGCAACCGAAAGGGAAGAGGCATTTCGTAAATACTATCTGGAATATTTTTACAAGGCGGCCCGCACCTATGGTTTGGCTCCTTTCTACTGGGACGACGGAGGTAAGGGACTGTGTCTGCTGAATCATGCTACAGGCGACTGGCAACCGGGTGCGCTTGAGGCGATCGGAGCCATGAAGAAAGGACTGTTTACGGAGGATAGTTCTTATACCTTGCAGACGGTCTACGAGCAAGCTCCCCGGTAGAGCATTGACAGCTGTTATTTCTTTTTGATAGATGGTAAACTTTGAATAATCAGTCGGATTTTTTCGGCTGACAGCCCTTTCTATGTCCTGAAAATAGAGACATAAAACAGAAAATCACAAGTTTTATTGAAGTAAAAAGTATTATAAATGAAAAGGTTAACTTCTTTTATGATCCTGCTTGCAAGTACGGTTTGGATAACGATGCATGCTGCAACTACAAAGATATATGTCGATGGCATACACGGAAAGGATACGTATGACGGAACCCTTCATTCACCGATCCGTACTTTCGAAGAGTTACAGAAAAGGTTACTTGCAGCCGATACGTATAACGACATTGTGGTGTATATACGTGATGGTGTGTATGAGCTGACTTCTCCATTGGTATTTGATGAAAAGATGGGTGGAAACATTAAACGGAAAATAGAATTGCGGGCTTATCAGGAGGAACAACCAGTCTTGTGTGGTGGTTATCGGGTGAAAGGCTGGCAACTGTATGACGTTGACCGTTCTGTATATTATGCCCAATTGCCCGAGACGTTGGACGGACGTCAGTTCTTTGTAAACGGTCAACGAGCTGTCCGTGCACGCGAGAGTGATGCTGTAAAGCGATGGATTAAGTCAGACAGCATCGGACATCTTACTTCTGATATGTCATTGCTGAAATGGAAGAATTCGGAATTCGTAGAATGTGTTTATCGTGAAATATGGACTGCTCCCCGATGTGGTGTAGCGTCTATTACGCTGTTAGGCGATACACTCGTACGTGTGACCATGAAACAGCCGGGATGGAAAAACTGTAGAAACAAGGGTATTACTTCGACCCGTACTCCGTGGTATTGGGAAAATGCAATGGAATTATTGGATGAAGAAGGTGAGTGGTATCTTGACAAGACGGGTGCTATGGGAAAAGGGAGAAATGTACTTTTTTATAAGCCTTATATTTGGGAAAATCTGGAAGAAGCAGCATGTATTTTCCCGGTTTTGGAATCGCTGGTAAGAATAGAAGGGACTAAGGAGAACCCTGTGTGCAATGTTCGTCTGAATGGTTTGCAATTGGCTTATACTACTTGGTTGCGTCCTGGTACGAATAGAGGAAATCCGGATGCGCAAAACAACGTAATGCGACAAAATGCTACAGGCGAAGGCGAATCGATGGCCGAAGGAGCTGCTGTTGTCATGAGACATGCACAGCATATTTCCATAGATAACTGTTCGTTTCTGCATCTGGGATGTAACGGCATTAATATGGAGGCTGGATGTTCGTATAATGAAGTTAGCAGATCGCTTTTTTACGATTTGGCAGCAACGGCCATTCAGATGGGAAATTATAAAAACTGGCAGAAGCGTGATAGCGAAGACAGCTACGATCCGGAAGACAAGCGTAATCTGTTAAGAGAAAATCTGGTCGAGAACAATCATATTGAATTGTGTGGTGTGGAATATCGTTCGGCCACAGGTATAGGGGCTGCCTTTCCGGTTTCGACAGTTTTCCGGAACAATACTCTGAAAGACTTGCCTTATTCGGGTTTTCACATTGGTTGGGGCTGGACAACGGTGCCTTATACGGTTAATGGTGATAATCTGATAACACGTAACAGGATTCAGAATGTTATGGTGGAGCTGGCAGATGGTGGGTCAATTTATACTTTGGGAGGCGGTTTGCCCCAAGCTCCTACAACCATAACTGAAAACTACATGAACCGTACCATGTGGGGACAGGGTGTGTATTTGGACAATGGCAGTGCTTTTTATCATGTGTCTGATAATGTGTATGAAAAGATTGATGACTATAATGTGAAGATCAATTCCGGCATTCATGATATCCGGGTAGACGGTATTTATTCCAATAAAGTAAAGAATCTGCTTGCTGATAAATGCGACAATTGCCGAATGGATAGCACGGTTTTGTTTGATAAGGCCAATGCCCGGCGGATGGTAGATAAGATTAAAAAGAATGCAGGGGCAAAGAGAAAATTTGTTTCAGCCTGGGAGGTTATTCCTGATAAACACATTTTTGAATTAGAATGTGCTGAAATGGCCGGTGGGGCTTACACGACTTCGGGTATCGGAACTCATGTATTCGATTATAGTGGAATGGGTTTTGTCTCAGGATTTGATAGAGAGCG
The DNA here is from genome assembly GCF_030518095.1 of Bacteroides sp. ET489. NCBI lineage: Bacteria > Pseudomonadati > Bacteroidota > Bacteroidia > Bacteroidales > Bacteroidaceae > Bacteroides > Bacteroides sp. ET489. Next base: position 88,287 of record NZ_JAULLJ010000016.1, on the reverse strand, counting down.
GAATAATGAAATACGTTTTAAGAACAAAGTTAGTGCTGGTGGAAAATATGTGGCAAAGCTTCGTTATTCGTCGGCAAAAGGCTGGAATGGAAAGGTGATGTTGAAAGTAAATGGAAAAATATAGGTATGTGAACTCGATGAAACAGCAAGGGGAGAATGGCGGACGGTTACACTTCAGGTAAACCTGAAGAGGGGAGTGAATGAGATAAGCTTGTTCAATACAGAAAAAGGAACCGGACATTTATTTTTTGACGTGATGTATATTTATCGTGCTTAATGGATAACAACGAACACAATTATGAAGAATAAAATAGGGACAATATTACTGATATGTAGCATGTGGGGAAGCGTTGTTTGGGGACAAAGCTGCAGATTCCCTTTTCAGAATCCACAGCTGAATGAGGAAGCACGTCTTGACAATCTGATTTCATTGCTGACGCTGGATGAAAAGATTGCATTGTTTGGCGGGGCTGGCGTTCCACGGTTGGGTATTCGGGGAGCTGGCAGTTCGGAAGCTCTTCATGGGATAGTACAGGGAGGACCTGCGTGGAACCCTAATCAGCCCAAACAAATTACGACTTCTTTTCCGCAAGCTTATGGATTAGGCGCAACGTGGGATGTGGAGTTGATACAGCAGGTGGCTGACTACATTGCTTATGAAGGCCGTTACCTGTACCAGAGTCCTAAATATCAGCGGGCAGGACTTATTCTGTGGTCACCCAATGCCGACTTGGGACGTGATATCCGCTGGGGACGTACAGAAGAATGTTATGGAGAAGACCCGGTATTGACTGCAGCTTTGACAGTAGCTTTTGTTAAAGGGCTTCAGGGCAGTCATCCGAAATATTGGAAATCAGCTTCGCTGATGAAACATTTTCTGGCAAACAGTCATGAATCCGGCCGTGTGGAGACCTCTTCCGATTTTGACGAGACACTGTTTCGTGAATACTATTCCTATCCTTTCTGGAAGGGAATCGAGCAGGGAGGAGCCAATGCTTTGATGACAGCATATAATGCCTATAACGGAATACCTTGTACGATTTCTCCGGTATTGCGGAAGGTTTTGCAAAAGGAGTGGGGATTTGACGGTATGATCATCACCGATGGTGGAGCCTTTCAGCAATTGAAGAACACGCATAAAGTATTTGAACGTTTGGAAGATGCGGCTCAAGCTTGCATCAAAGCCGGTACTACCCGTTTTCTGGATGACTATAAGGCTGCTTTAAAAAATGCATTTTATGAAGGAAAAGTTAGCGAGAAGGAACTGGAAGAGAATATAAAAGGAAATCTTAGAATTATGTTAAGACTGGGATTACTGGATGATGACGATTCCAATCCTTATAAATCAATAGGTATAAAAGATACGATAGATCCCTGGTTGAAAGAAGAAACCAGGCAGCTTGTCCGTCTGGCAGCCCGGAAATCGGCTGTTCTGTTAAAGAACGAAGGCCGTCTGTTGCCGTTGGACAAGGGAAGTGTAAAACGTATTGCCGTGATTGGCAATAGAGCAGATGTGGTATTGGAAGACTGGTACAGCGGTGCGATGCCTTATAAAATTACACCGCTGGCTGGTCTGAAAGAAGTGGCTGAACGTGAAGGAATTGAAATACGCTATGTGAAAGACAACAAACGCAGTGCGGCGGAAGATGCGGCTGCATGGGCAGATGTAGTGATCGTTTGTCTGGGGAATGATCCTACAGGTAGTCAGGAATGGGCTAAGGCTCCTTGGGGACAAACAGCCTTGGCTTCCGACGGTCGGGAAGATGTGGACCGTACGTCGTTGCAGCTGGAACAGGAAGACCTGTTGAGATCCGTCTACAAGAAGAATTCGCGTACGGTACTTGTTCTTATCAGTAGTTTCCCTTATGCGATCAACTGGTCGCAAGACAATATTCCGGCGATATTGCATTTTACGCAATCGTGTCAGGAACTGGGACATGCAGTTTCCGATGTCATTTTCGGTGATTATAATCCGGCAGGACGTACTACGCAGACTTGGGTGAAAGATATTAGTGACCTGCCTCACATAATGGATTATGATATCAGAAAGGGACGTACTTATATGTATTTTAAGGGTAAACCGATATATGCTTTTGGACATGGCTTGAGTTATACAAGTTTTGATTATTCTCATTTGCAGGTTGAACAAAAGACCTTATCGGCCAGTGAAACGCTTCATGTCCGTTTTAATGTAACTAATACAGGAGAGTATTCGGGGGACGAGGTGGTTCAGGTATATGTGAAATTACCGGGAGATGTGGCTGCCAAAAGATTGAAAGGATTTTCCAGAGTATTTGTTGAGGAAGGAAAGACAGAGACTGTGGAGATACAGATTCCCGCTACTGACCTGATGCTGTGGAATGCCGCAGAAAATTGTTTCAAATTACCCGAAGGAAAGATGGAACTGATGGTGGGAAGTGCTTCGGATAATATAAAACTGGGAAGTAAAATACGATTGCAATGAAATGATTTTTCAGAGTAATAGAAATAACAAGATGTTTAACCTTTTAAATTTTAGCAATATGAACAGTTCTTGAATAATGGATGTACATTACAGTTTTGAATAAGCTGTATAGTGAGCACAAAATCATTTTACTCATATATAAACTTTTTTTAATATTATGTCAAACAACGTTTTAAAAATAAGGTGTTTGAAGTATATATGCCTTATTTGTACAGTATTCTTTTATGTCTCTGCACAGGCACAGGTCCGTACTGTAACGGGTGTCGTTAAGGACGATGCGGGAGAAGTTGTTACAGGTGCGACAGTAGTAATTAAGGGAACCACGACAGGAACTACGACCGATTTTGATGGAAAATATTCTATTCGGGTAGATAATAATGATGTTTTGGAGTTCTCCTTTATCGGTTATTTCAAGAAAACAGTTAAAGTAGGAAACCAGACTGTGATTAATGTAACGATGGAGAGTGATACTCAACAATTGGATGAGGTTGAGATTGTGGCATTCGGTACACAGAAGAAATCAAGTATGATTGGTGCCGTGACCACTATCAATACCAAGCAACTGAAGGTAAGCTCCAGCAACCTGACAACCAGTTTTGCCGGTAAGCTGGCAGGTGTGATTGCTTATCAGACGGGTGGTGACCCCAGTGAACAGAATGTTAACTTCTTCGTTCGTGGTGTGTCTACCATGGGAGCCTCCAGTTCTCCGCTTATTCTGATTGATGGTATTGAAAGTTCTCAGACAGACCTGGCACGTTTGTAACCGGATGATATTGCAACTTTCTCAATATTGAAAGATGCAACAGCTACGGCATTGTACGGTGCTCGTGGTGCCAATGGTATCTTGCTGATTACAACCAAAGAAGGTAGTGTAGGAAAGATTAAAGTCAATATTCGTTTGGAATCAGTACTTTCTTCTCCGACTGATATGGTAGATGTGACAGATCCTGTTACATACATGAAATTGCACAACGAGGCAACTGCTACACGCGATCCGTTGGCTGTTCAGTTGTACTCGCAAGATAAGATTGACAATACGGCTCTAGGAATTAATCCGTATGTTTATCCGGCGGTAGACTGGCAGGATATGTTGTTTAAGGAGTCATCCATGAATATGAAGTCTACATTCAGCATTTCAGGTGGTTCGAAGTTTGCCCGTTACTATGTAGGTGGTACTTACAATATAGATAACGGTATGTTGAAAGCCGACGGTGCTAACGATTTTAATAATAACGTACGCTTGAGCACTTATCAGCTTCGTTCCAATGTCAATGTGAATGTAACAAAGACGACGGAAGTTATTATGCGTTTGGGTATTACAGTTGATGATTACACCGGCCCTATTTATGGTGCTACGGATATGTTCAGAAGAGCTAATCTGGCAAGTCCGGTATTGTTCCCCGCTTATTATCCCCGTACAGGCGAATACGCTAATTTGCCTCATATCATGTTTGGTAACTATGATGGTACAGGCAATTATCCTAATCCGTATGCCGATTTGCAGCGTGGTTACAGAATGTATGACAATTCGAAGATTGTTTCCACTTTCGAAGTGAAGCAGGATTTGGAAATGATTACGAAGGGATTAAAGGCACGTGCAATGTTCTCGACCGACCGTTATTCTCACAAGGGAGCAAAACGACAATATAATCCGTTCTATTATTATGTGACTAATTACGATCCGGTGAAAAACACATATAGTTTGACCAATCTGAATCCGCCTAACTTGTCGGATAATGGCGGAACTGATTATCTGAATTATGTTCCGGAAACCACTGAAGTGAATGCAACTACTTATTTTGAGGCTGCACTTAACTACGACCGGACGTTTAATGAAAAGCACAATGTATCGGGACTTTTAGTAGGATATTTACGTAACTATGAAACCTCTGTAATTCCTAATAACGATTTGAATCTGGCTGTATTGGCTACATTGCCCTATCGGAATGCGGGTATTTCAGGAAGATTGGCTTATGGCTACGATAACAGATATTTTGTAGAAGGTAACTTCGGTTATAATGGTAGTGAACGTTTTTCAAAGAACATCGTTGGGGCTTTTTCCCATCAATTGGTGTGGGGTGGATGGTTTCCAATGAAAAGTTTATGAAACCGTTTGAAGATTATATCAGCAAACTGAAATTTAAAGTGACTTATGGATTAGTAGGTAATGATCAGTTGAGTAATGATGCCAAAGACCGCTATTTCTATTTGTCAAATGTGAATGTAAACGATTCTGGATATGGTGCAACGTTTGGAGAACGTTTTAGTGAACACTTGAATGGCGTTTCTATTACTCGTTACGCTAACGATGAAATCACGTGGGAACTTTCCAAGAAGTGGGATTTTGGTATCGAATTAGGACTGTTCCGTGCATTGGATTTACAAGTAGATTTCTTTAAAGATAAACGTTCGAATATTTTAATCAGTCGTTCTGATTTGCCTAAAACAGCCGGTTTGCTTAGTTCAGTTAAGGCAAATGCCGGTGAATTGGAAAGTCATGGTGTAGATATCATTTTGGATTACAACAAGAGTTTCAGTAACGGTCTTTGGATAACATCGCACAATACCTTTACGTATGCAACAAATAAGGTGACGAAATATGATGAGCCCAATTATGATGCTTTGGGTACTCCTTGGAAATCGAGAATAGGACAGAGCTGGAACCAGTCATGGGGTTTTGTAGCTGAACGTCTGTTTATCGATGATCAGGATATTGCTAATTCACCTACTCAAAGTTTTGGTAAGGTTATGGCAGGCGATATCAAGTATAAGGATATCAACAAGGACGGTAAGGTAGACTATGATGATATGGTACCTATTGGCTATCCGACAGTGCCGGAAATCAACTATGGTTTTGGTATTTCTGCTGGTTATAAGATCTTTGACTTCTCTTGTTTCTTCCAGGGAACAGGTCGCCGTTCGTTGTGGATCAGTCCTGTTAATTGTTCTCCGTTTGTTGATCCGAACAGTGGTATAAAAGGTGCAAGCAATTTGGTTTTGCAAGATATTGCCGACAGTTATTGGTCAGAAGACAACCGCAATATCTATGCTCTTTGGCCTCGTTTATCTACAACTCGTGTCAGCAACAATGAGCAGAGCAGTACCTGGTATATGCGCGATGGTAGTTTCCTTCGTTTCAAGTCGTTGGAAGTCGGAGTCTCGATGCCACGGAAGATCTTACGCAAGCTGAATATGGAATCAGTCAGATTGTATTATACAGGGACTAATCTATTGGTATTCAGTAAATTCAAGATGTGGGATCCGGAACTTGGAGGTAATGCTTTTGCCTATCCGTTACAGCGGACACACAGTATTGGTTTACAAGTTAACTTTTAAAGGAACATGATTATGAAAAGAATAAAATATTTCATTTTAGCAACGTTGTTTACTCCATTATTCAGCAGTTGTGAGTTTTTGGATATTATTCCGGATAACGTTGCTACAGTAGAATCTGTATTTGGGGATAAAAACTCAGCTAAACAGTATTTGTATACTTGCTATAGTTTTATGCCCAGTCATCGCAGTATTGGTGACAATCCGGGATTTGCTTATGGAGGAGAATTTGTAGTGATAACTGATAACTGGACATTTACTCCGTCGGGCTTGCCCAGAATATTGTTTGAAACAGGTAACAATGCTGCTAATCCTTATTGTGATTGGTGGACACGTACGAAGAATATGTTTGCTGCCATTCGTGTATGTAACTATTTCTTGGAGAATATTGAGACTGTTCCTAATCTGTCGGAAGTGGAAAAAATGCGTTGGCGTGATGAAGTGATATTCTTAAAGGCATACTATCATTGGTGGTTGTTCCAAATGTATGGTCCTATTCCTTTGATGGATACTAATCCTGGTTTTACTGAGGATAAGGATTTGCAAGTCTATCGGAATACGAAAGACGAATGTGCCGATTATATTGTTGGCTTGTTCGACAAAGCAATTCAAGGCGGAGGACTTCCGGACAATATTTTAGGAGCAGAAGTAACTGAAATGGGACGTATCACCAAAGCTATCGCAATGGCTGTAAAAGCAAAGGTGATGGTTACGTTAGCCAGTGATTTCTTTAATGGAAATAGAGATTACGAGAATATGGTAGACAACAGAGGTGTTCATTTATTCTCCTCGGAATATAGCCAACAACGTTGGGTCGATGCTGCACAGGCTTGTAAAGAAGCTATCGACTTTTGTCATGCTCAAGGGATGAAACTTTATAAGTTTACAGCACCTTCTGGTCTTGGCACCAATGAGCAGATAGATTATACTTTGCAGCCGGCCATGATTCTGGCTGGAAAACTTCCGCTGAATACAGAGATCATTTGGAGCCAGGCAGAGGCAAAGCAAAATATTTACGGAGATATGCAATACCGTTATGGTTTCCCCGAATATTTGTATAAAGGGAACATTTATAGTCCGACCGAGAAATTCGTAGGATATGAGACTTGTGGTTCCTTAGGCGTTTCTATGAGCGTGGCTGAGACATTTTATACGCAGCATGGTGTGCCTATCACAGAGGATAAAACCTATTATAAAGAAGATGAATGGTATAAGGCCGATGAAGATTACCAGAGTCGTACAGATCATAAATACTTGATTAAAGAGGGATATCAGACTAACAAAATAAATCTGTATCGTGAACCAAGATATTACGGATTGATAGCTTTCAGAGGTTCCTTGTTGTTTGGCTATGGTAACAATAATATAGACGATATGTATTATTTCTATCCTAAAAATACCAATAGAGCCAATACAACCGGTATGCTTGCCCGTAAATGGGTTCCTTATACCAGTGCTCCGGCCCAGGAAATTGATTTTTATCATTGGCCTATTATGCGTTTAGCCGATTTGTATTTGTTGTATGCAGAAGCATTGAATGAATGTACAGTAGGAAACGGCACTCCTGATCCGGATGTCTATTTCTATGTGAACGAAGTGCGTAAACGTTCTGGATTGGAGCCTGTGGAAGATGCTTGGACTAAGTACTCGGAATATCCACAGAAGTATACTACTAAAGAAGGAATGCGCCAGATCATCCGTCAGGAACGTCGTATTGAATTGGCTTTCGAAGGACATTCATGGTTCGATTTGCGCAGATGGAAATTGATGGAAAGTATGTTTGGAGCAAGTACAATGCGGGGCTATAACGTGAAGTATTCTGATAATCTGGAATATATAACAACTCCCACAGTGATACATGCTACCAAGTATGAAACTAAGAGTAATTTGTGGCCTATTAAGGATTCCGAGTTGAATACTAACCTGAATTTGGTTCAGAATCCGGGATGGGAATAATAAACCTGACTCAAGTTCCGCATGTTGGCAAATGCTTGTGTGCGAAATTGTAAGTGATTGATAAACAGAAATATATTAGTTTATTCTCAATTTACTAAAAATAAACTGGTAGTTTATCCGCATTAAACTGATAGTTTACTCGTATTAAACTGATAGTTTATCCGTATTAAACTGACGGTTTATCCGTATTAAAGCAGAATAAACAAATGGCGGAACTTAAATAAACCTGAAATATTATATATTATGAGACGTCTTATAAATATTGCATTTTTTGCACTTCTTCTTCTGGCCTCATGCAAAGAAGAAAGTAATTATGGACAATATCCGGTAGAATCCACTCCTCCGGGAAAGGTTACCAATATTGAGTACGAAGCATTGCCGGGAGCAGTGAAGCTGAAATATGAACTGCCGATGGATAAAGACTTGTTGTATGTAAAGGCTGCCTACCAGCTGGATAATAAGGAATGGAAAGAAGCGAAAGCATCGGCTTATACAAATGAACTGTTGCTCGAAGGATTTGGTGTAGGCGACAGTACGCGCCAAGTCCGGGTGACAGCTGTTGATGTTAACCAGAATGAATCGGAAGTTGCGCTAATTGACGTTGTTCCGGAAGCATCACCTGTATATGAGGTTATAAAAACTGTATCTGGTGTAGCTACTTTTGGTGGGGTTAAAATCTCTTGGACAAATCCTAAAGATTTTAATGTAATATTGGTGCTGAATCGTGAGAACGAAGCCGGTCAGATGATTCAACCAGTAGGTGGACGAATTTATGCAGAAGGTAATGGTAAAGAGGATTCAAGGTCTATTCAAGGCATTGATTCTATTATGACCCGTTTTACTGTACATGTTGAAGACCGTTGGGGAAACAGATCTTCTAAATATGAATTTATGGCTAAACCGATGTTTGAAGAATTGATAGACAAGTCTTCGTTCAGACGATGGAATCCAAGCAATGCACAAGGTACAGATCAAATCAAGTATCAGGCATGGTGGGGATATGACATTAAGAAAATCTGGGATGGACTTCATCCAGGAAACCATTCATCCGATAATTGTTATAGTACAGTCCAAGGGAATAAAGAAAACAGAATTACTTTTGATATGGTTTCTCAGATCAAGCCTTCCCGAATGAAACTTTGGGCCAGAAAGAATTACAAATATTCTGCTATCGGTGAATATATCCGTGTTTGGGGTTCGAACGACCCAGAAGGATTACCGACTTTTGACCAAACGGTTGAACCAATTGAAAAGCGTTGGACATTATTGACGGAAGAACAAGGCCCTAAGGGAGGATATCATGTCTATAAACCTTCTGGATTACCCGGTACACAGACTACATCAGGTGATGTTCAATATGCTGAAATCGATGGTATTGATATTTATTTCAAGGCCGATGCTCCCACAGTTAGATATATCTGTATTGAGATGGTTTCCATGTGGAGTGGTGGAAGTACTGGATCGTATACGATTGCAGAAGTTGACTTCTATGGGCAATATGTCAAGAAGTAGTCGGAAACATCTGTTTTTATGAATATAAACTATAAAAAATATATAGTTATGAAAAATAAACTACATACTATACTTTTATTGTTTGTTTGTTTCCTTAGCTTGTTTGCATGTGAGGATATTAATGACAAACATGACATTTATATGAGGGATGGAGAAGAATTACATGTTGGAAAGATGGATTCTTTGTATCTGTATCCGGGCAATTTGAGAGCCCAATTGAAGTGTTGGATTACCGACCGGCGTTCAGTGTGGCTTATGGTACAAAAAGATAATAGTGAGGAAGAACAGTGGATCAGTTTACCGGAGGGAAATCGGGAAGATTCGATAGTCGTTTATATAGAAGGGCTGGATGAAGGAAGCAATCAGTTGACTTTTATGACGACGAATGAAGACAAATCGGTCTTTTCCGTACCACTGAAACAGTCGGTTACCGTTTATGGCGAAAAGTTTCAGCAGGGATTGATGCAACGTACTGTGGAACATGTGGAAGCAGCTGAAGGTTTCCTGAGAATCTCTTGGGGACCTAAAACCACCGAACAGCTGGTAGGTGAGAAAATCTGCTATAAAGATATAAACGGTAAGGAATGCACTCATGTGACATCGGCTGATAACAATGTCAGTGTCATCAGCAATGTCGACTTGTCTGCCGGTATGTTTGAGTATTCTTCACTTTATCTGCCGGTATCTACTGCTGTTGATACTTTTGCTGTGAATAAAGAAAAGGTAGAATATACTATTACCCCACGTCCGGAAGGCATGAAAAAGAATGCCATCCAGATTGCTAAGGAAATAAAACTAGGTTGGAATCTGGGCAATTCGTTGGAAGTTGGTAGCGGCGAAACTGCTTGGGGAAATCCCAAAACGACAAAAGAGTTGATTACAGCTGTGAAGAATGCTGGTTTTTCAGCTGTCCGCATTCCATGTATTTGGACTGCATATGCTTCCAATGACGGAACATATAAGATCCAAGCCGATCGTATGGCACGTGTGAAAGAGGTAGTAGATTATTGCATAGACAATGGTCTTTATGTAATACTGAATACTATGCATGATTGGATAGATAAGTTTAACTATAAGGAATATGATGAGAATAAAGTTATAGAAGCTGACAATAAGATTAAAATAGTTTGGGGTCAGATTGCTGATAACTTTAATGAATATGGTGATAAATTGTTATTTGCATTTGCAAATGAATGTGACGTTCCTAGAGCTTCTATGCCTGTTTTTAAAAGATTTGAACAAACATTTGTTGATGTTGTAAGAAAATCAGGAGGCAATAATTTATATAGAACTTTAGTAGTTCAATGTCCAATGACTGATATAGACAGAGCATATCAATATATGGACTTAGTTACTGATCCGACACCTTTAAGTCTTATGACCGAAGTTCACTATTATACACCATGGTCATTTTGTGGTGTAAATGAAGGAACGTTCTTTTGGGGAGAAGATTATAAAATCTATGGTCAAATAGAAGAGGGCTATCAAGAAGATTACGTATGTTCCCAATTTAATAAAGTAAGGGAAATGTTTACAAGTAAGGGAATACCTGTTGTACTTGGGGAGTTTGGTGCCCAATATGGTAATAAGGTTAAACTGGAAGATCCGGAATTGCAAGCTAAGGCTGAGGAATCAAGAGCTTATTTCATGCAGTATGTAACAGAGCAAGCTAAGAACTATGGATTGATCCCGTTTATTTGGGATGATGGATGGAATTTCCCGTTGATGGATAGAAGAAACTGCAAGGTGATTGAAACACGACAAATGGACATGGACGCTTTGAATAAAGGAGCAGAAGCCGGAGTTTATCCGTTCTGATGCGAATTGTTGAAGGTCTGTGACTGATGAAAGGGTGTGCCGGAGTGGCTTTGGATTTTTGTGATTTGTAACTGTTTAAATTTCATTGTTGATAACTGAGATTGGTATGAATTACAATATCCGTAGCTATAGGTACACTCTTTTTAGCATATAACGCTGTAATGTTATCCAAAACGCATCTATTTGTTATCATTTGCATCCTGTTGGGTAATGATACATCGGGTATATTTGTTACGGAGAAAAAGATTTTATTTGGAATATGTATTATTAATATGGAATAGTTGAAGCTATGGTTAAAGCATGTATGTTACGGAATTTGTTATTCGTTATGGGAGTTGCCGTTATGTTGCTATCCTGTAAGGAAGATATTGGACGATTGGAGAACTCTAATGTGATGCGTTTATGGTACGACGAGCCTGCAGAGTATTTTATCAATGCTTTGCCTTTAGGAAATGGACGCTTGGGAGCTATGGTGTATGGACGTCCGTCGGAAGAACTGATCCATTTGAATGAAAGTTCTTTTTGGACCGGAGGACCTGTCAATTTAAGACCTAATCCTGATGCTTTCGTTTATTTGCCGCAAATACGAAAGGCTTTGGACGAAAAGAACTATGCCTTGGCCGATCAGCTGGCACATAATATGCAAGGATTGTTCAGCCAATCTTATGCACCAATCGGAGATTTGCTGATCAAGCAGCAATACAAGGGAGAGGCAACTGACTATTATCGTGATTTGGACTTGCAACGTGCAATTGCTACCACTCGTTTTAAGGCTGATAATGTGGAGTATATTCGTGAAGCCTTTGTGTCTTATCCTGATCAGGTGGTGGTAGTTCGTTTCACTTCATCGGTACTCCAGGCTCTTGATTTGGAACTACGTACACAGACTAAGATGCATGCTACTGTAGCAGTTGACGGAAAAGATTTGCTGGTCGAAGGCAGAGCACCTTCGCATGCCGATCCTACTTATATTAATACATCAGACGAACCTGTTCAATGGGGAGATTCGTGTAGAGGTATGCGCTTTCAGACACGTATTCGTACTTTGAAAAACGATGGGCAGGAAGCTTTGGTGGATGGAAGCATCCGAATAACAGATGCTTCGGAGGTTGTTCTGGGTATATCCATTGCTACCAGTTTCAACGGCTTTGATAAATGTCCGGTATCAGAAGGAAAAGACGAGAAAAAACTGGCCAAAGCGTATTTGGACTCTGTTTGTGGGAAATCTTACGATGAGCTGAAACAGGCACATATTGCTGATTATTCTTCATATTTTAATAAGTTAGGTTTCTATTTGAAAAGAGATGCTTCCAAAGAAAAGATGCCTACCGATGAACGTCTGCAAGCATATCAGACAGATAATTCCGATCATGGGTTGGAAACGTTGTTGTATCAGTACGGACGTTATCTTCTGATCGCTTCTTCACGAAAAGGAGGAGTTGCTGCCAATTTGCAGGGAATATGGAATGTAGATGTACGTCCGGCGTGGAGTAGTAATTATACAACCAATATTAATTTTGAGATGAATTACTGGGCTTCTGACAAAACAGGCTTGGGAGATATGAATGAACCGATGATTCAGCAAATCATCAACATGTCGAAAACCGGACGGTATGTTGCTTCGGATTATTATAAATGTCGTGGATGGGCTGCCGGACACAATTCCGACATTTGGGCCATGACCAATCCGGTTGGTCATCTGGGAATGGGCGATCCGCAATGGGCTAATTGGACAATGGCTTCTCCTTGGCTTTCACAGCATTTGTGGGAAAAATATGCTTATACGGGCGACGAGGAATATCTTAAAAACACTGCATATCCGATTATGAAATCAGCCGCAGAATTTTGTCTTGACTGGCTGATTGATGATGGCAACGGGCATTTGCTGACTTCTCCATCTACTTCTCCTGAGCATCGGTTTATAGGCGAAGATGGGAAAGCGTGGGCTGTTACCAAAGGAGCTACGATGGATTTAGGACTTATCCGGAATCTGTTTGAGAATACCATAGAAGCTATTCAGGTTTTGGGCACAGACAAGGATTTTGCCGTTTCTTTGAATGAGGCATTGGTAAAGATGCTACCTTATCAGCCGGGGGCTGAGGGTGATCTGAATGAATGGGGAGCTGATTATGCAGATGCAGAACCACAGCACAGACATGTTTCCCATTTATTTTGCCTGCATCCGGGACATGATGTTTCTGCCAATCGGACTCCCGAATTGTTTGAGGCCTGTAAGAAGACTTTGTTGAAAAGAGGGGATAAAGGAACGGGCTGGTCTTTGGCATGGAAAGTTTGTTTCTGGGCGCGTCTTTTGGATGGCGAACATGCTTATAACTTGATTAACAACTATCTGAACTATACAACGGAACGAGGTTTCTCGGAGAATGGTGGAACGTATCCGAATTTGTTTAATGCTTGTCCTCCATTCCAGATTGACGGGAACTTTGGAGTTGTAGAAGGAATATCCGAAATGTTGCTGCAAAGTCATTTGCATGAAATACATTTGTTGCCAGCTTTACCTTCGTCGTGGGATGCAGGAGAGATTATCGGACTGAAAGCTCGCGGAGGTTATGAAGTGAACATATCATGGGAACATGGAAAACTAAAAAAGGCGGTATTGTCTGCGATGAAAGATACAGAGTGCCGTTTGCGTACGAATGCCCCCATACAGATAAAAGGGGTTAAGATGAAAACCATTGAACAGAAGAGCGTAGCTGGAACTACCTATCTGAATGTATTTGATGTAAAACATGGAAAGAAATATATTATAAAGCCTGTGTGAGATGAAGATTTTTGTTTTTTATCTGATTTGTATGATTGCCCCCCTTTCTTTGTGGGGGCAAAATTTGCATAAAGGTATCATGATGTATGGTGACAGCAGCCGGACGGGCAGGGCTTTTACAAAGGATCCGTATGTCTTGAAATGGAAAGGAAACTATTTGATGTATTATTCGATACCAGAATCCAAAGAACGTGGTATCGGATGGGGAATTGGCATTGCAGAGAGTCAGGATTTAGATTCTTGGCAGAAAGTAGGGGAGATTAATCCGTTGCAGGATTCCGATTTGGAGCGGAAGGGTATCTGTGCTCCTTGTGCCATCGTAAGGAATGATACCATACATTTATTCTATCAGATATATGGCAATGGGGCGTTGGATGCCATTTGCCACGCTTATTCGGTTGATGGTATTCATTTTGTACGTAATCGTACTAATCCTGTGTTTCGTCCTTCGGGCGATTGGAATTGCGGAAGAGCCATCGATGCAGAAGTGTTTGAATACAATGGGCAGTATTTCTTGTATTATACGACCAGAGATCAGGCATATCAGAAACAATACTTAGGTGTGGCAGTCACTTCCAGACACTCTTCTTTTGATCGTGATACCTGGAAACAGGCATGTTCGGCACCTATACTTTTTCCTGAACTTGCTTGGGAAGGCAATTGCATTGAAGCTCCTTCGGTCATCAACCGCAATGGTAAGCTTTATATGTTTTATGCCGGCAATTATAACAATGCGCCACAGCAGATTGGCGTTGCAGAAAGCCATGATGGCTTGGTGTGGACGCGCTGCAGTAATAATCCTTTTCTAGCTGTAGGAAAAGCCGGTGAATGGAACAGTAGTGAGTCTGGACATCCGGGAATTTTGGACGATGGAGAGCAATGCTATTTGTTCTATCAGGGCAACAATGATCATGGAAAAACCTGGTTCCTCTCTAAAGTTCGTGTGCAGTGGAATCAGAAAGGTCCCTATCTGGACGAATAAAAGACCAATATGTGGAAAGAGTGTTATCATTGAAATATCTGTCGTATGAGGGATTCCGAGTTGGAACTATTTTCTATTTTTGCATAGGATTTTGCCTTAAAGTGGCGGATATTGTAAACTAGAAGTAAATTTTTGTATCTGATTACCATGAAAAATAACATGTCTTATGTTAAGTCTTACCTGATAGGGATCTTTTTGTTTTTATTGGCTTTTTCGGTCTCGGCCAAGCAGTATTATTTTAGAAATATTAATTCGAATCAGGATTTGTCCAGTAATTCGGTTTATACCATTTATCGGGACAGTAGAGGCTTTTTATGGATCGGTACAGATTTGGGAGTAAACTGTTACGATGGTTATCAGATTAAAACGTACAAGGAAAATTCTCTTGATAAAAACAGCATAGCCAATAATTATATCTATTCTATTACCGAAGATGCTTCCGGTTTGCTCTGGATATTGACGAGGGCAGGTTATTCTGTTTTTGATTTGCGTAAAGAGTGCTTTTACAATGATTATGCTTTTATTCTTAAAGAACGAAATGTAACCCAAGGGAACTGGATACGGGCTATTATTCAGAAGAAAAATCTGGATGCATACATTTTGGACGATTATTCGGTTTCTATCTATGATCACGAAAAGAAGCAAACACTTAAGGTTAAAGATTCTGATAAGAAAGGTTTCATAACGGGGTGTATCGACTCTAAAAGATACCTATGGCTATTGGATAAGGATTTTGCATTGTTAAAGGTAAATATGGATACGGGGGATATTGTAGACCGCTCTTCTTATCTCTCGGGAAAAGGACTCTGCAGGATCCGGCTTTTTATGGATGACCGTAACAATGTCTGGGCAATATGCGATGAGCGTTTTTTGGTTCAGTATAATCCTGCAATCAATCAGTGGCGTGAATTTTCGGATGTTTTGTTCGATTCTTATCTGCTTCGATGTATCACTCAGAATGAGAACAACATTTATATTGGGACCGATCATGGAGGACTTTATGTCATAGATATGAATACGTTTTCCATCAAGAATATAAAAAAAACGAACGAACTATATTCGCTTTCAGACAATACTGTAAGCAGTTTGTATTCCGATGCTGACGGTATCTTGTGGATTGGTACTTATAAATATGGTCTTGACTGCTATCATCCATTGTTCAATTCTTTTCATTCTTATAAAATTAACGAATCGAAATGGCTGAATGACATTAACTGTTTTGCCGAAGATAGTGAGGACCGGTTGTGGATTGGGACAAATGATGATGGACTTTATATAAGAGCGAAGGATGAAAGCTCCTATAAGAAGATCAGCTATAATCCGAAAGGAGATGGTAAAGGAACTATTGTGTCTCTTTTTCAGGATAGTAAGCAGCGAATGTGGATCGGGACATTCATGGACGGATTGTATTGTTATGCAGATGATAAGTTTGTGCATTTTGACGAGAAAGACGGCATAGACAGCTCTGTGTGGTGTATTGGTGAGGACAATAGTGGAAATGTATGGATCGGTTCCTTGAATAAAGGTATATTCCGTTATGTTGACAGCGAGAAACGTTTTGTCGCATCTAGATATAATGCGGAAAAGACTGCTACCACGATTGAATGTATATTCCGAAAAGAGGCAGACAATGAACTTTGCTTTGGAACTTCTGTTGGCATTCAGGTCATCTCTGCTTCCGATGAATTAGTGAAATTCTTCAGATTCAACAAACCTGAAGATACGACCACTGAAAAGAATTACATAAACCGTATTGTACAAGACTTGCATGGATATTACTGGGTGTGTACACAAGGTGGGCTTGCTGTAGTGGATGCCAATATGAAGAACTATCACTTTTTTACAGAAAAAGAAGGCATCGAGCAGAATACCGTCTATATGGCGATTGTAGACAAAAACAATGATATTTGGGTCAGTACTCCCAAAGGCTTGTTCTGCATTCAGGTTATCAGTTATGGGAATCTGACGGATATGGAGGTACGAATATCGAAGTATGGCAAAGAAGACGGATTGCAGGATAATATTTTCAATGCAAAATCAGGACTCTTGACCAAAGACAATAAGGTCATCTTCGGTGGAGTAAACGGATATAATGTTTTCGATCCTTCCGAGATCGTACATAAAGAGCAGGGAGAAAGGTTATCATTTACCAATCTGTATATCAATAACAGGGTAGTAAAGATCGGTGAAGAGCTCAATGGACGTGTTTTGTTGGAACAGGCGTTGACCAACTGCAAGAAGGTTGTTCTTAAATATGATGAAAATAATATGCGGATCGAATTCTCAGCGCTAGATTTGTTATATCCGCAGAAATATAAGTATGAGTATAAGTTGGAGGGAAAAGACAAGGACTGGCAGAACGTTCAAGGTGTACTTCCCGCAGCATCGTATAGCGATTTGGACTATGGTAAATATCAATTGCGTGTAAGAGCGGTCGACCAATCGGGAGCCGGTTATGTTCAGGAAAAAATGATTGGGATAGAAGTATTGCCGCCGTTCTGGCTCAGTTGGCCAGCATTCCTGATATATTTTATTATGGCTGTTCTGGCTGTTTATTACATTGTAAGAAATATCATGCTGCGTACTGCGTTGAAGTATAAAATCATGCAGCAACAACTGGAAAAGGCACATATGGAAGAAATGAATAATATGAAAATCAATTTCTTCACCAATTTAAGCCATGAGTTGCGGACACCGGTATCGCTGATTATACTTCCCATTGAGAACTTGTTGGTTCAAGAAAAAAACTGGGCCATAAAGAACAAGTTGAATATGGTATTGAGAAATGCCAAGCGGCTGCTTTTTATTGTCAATCAGCTGTTGGATTTCCGAAAATTGGAAGCTGGGGAAATCTCTTATAATCCGATGGTGGGAGATTTGGTCTCTTTTGTTAAGAATGCGGCGGCTGCATTTGCAGATATGGCTCAAAGTAAGAATGTCAAGCTTTCATTTACAGGTAATGTCGAGGAATTGTATACGCAATTTGACCCGACTAAAATGGAACGTATCATTTTCAACTTGCTTTCCAACGCTTTTAAGTTTACCCCTCATGGCGGAGAAGTTGCAGTTTCTGTCGAATATGACGAAGGAGCCAGTCTGCCCATAAAAATCAGTGTCTCAGACACCGGAATTGGTATTGAGGAAAAAGAATTGAGGAACATATTTAAGCCTTTTTATCAGGTAGAGTCGAATGGCCGTACCATTAATATCGGAACGGGTATAGGGTTGTCTATCATTCACGACTTTGTACATTTGCATCAGGGAGAAATCGATGTAAAAAGCGAGATTGGTAAAGGCACTACTTTTATAATAGAGTTGCCCTTGGTTAAGGGAGATGAGAGTCTGATAGAGCAGGAAGCTGCAGAAACATCCATTCAGACAGACGTGGCAAAACCTGTTCAATCCTTGGGCTTTTCGCCTAAGGAACATACGGTTCTTGTCATAGACGATAATGATGATTTCAGGTATTATTTGGTGGAAAATCTTCGTCACGAATACAATGTGCTTGAGGCAGAAGATGGAGAGGCCGGATTTGAGAAGGCATGTAAGCATATACCGGATCTTATCATATCGGACGTCATGATGCCGAAAAAGGATGGATTGCAGTTGTGCGAGATGCTGAAAGCTCAAGATAAGACTGCGTCTATTCCGGTGGTTTTGCTTACCGCCAGTGTATCTGAGCAGGATAAGATCAAGGGGCTGGAATTGGGTATCGATGTATTTCTTACAAAACCGTTTAATTTGGAAGTTTTAAAAGCACAGATTGCCAATCTGCTGAAGAAACAAGAAGTGAAGAAGGAAACGGAAAAACGGGAAGAACCTATTGTTGCTAAAGTCGAACATAGTTCGCAGGATGAGAAGCTGCTGAATAAGGTAATAACAATCATGGATCAGCATCTGTCTGAGTCGGCCTTTGGGGTTGAGCAGCTGAGCAAGGAAATAGGTATCAGTACCGTGTATCTCAATAAGAAGATTTCTGCCATGACGGGGAAGACAACCAGTGAGTATGTTCGTTCGCTTCGCATCAAGAAAGGAGCGGCATTGCTGTCGAAGACTCAAATGTCGATAGCCGAAATCGCTTACGAGGTAGGATATACCGAACCCAAGTATTTCTCTAAATATTTTAAAGAGGAATATGGCATGTTGCCGTCTGAATATAGAAAGAATTATAAGTGAAAAGCATGTTGTTGTAAATCGGAGTGAGAGGTTTTACTTTCTTATAAAAAATATAACTTATGTATAAGCTGATCGGATTTTGTTTGTTATTGTCGTTTGCGTCTTTGAATTTGTTTGCAAAGAAGTATTCTCTATGTTCACCAGACGGAAAGTTGCGTGTTGTTCTTCATGCAGATGATGGCTTTCTGACATGGGAAGTTGCTTACGCAGATGCTGCCGTATTGCAGCCATCGCGCTTGGGGCTTAAATTTCAAGAGGAGTCAGAAGCTGGATTATGGGTAAAGAAAGTCCGAAACAAAGAAGTCTGTGTCACTCGGCAATCTTCTTTTTATAAAAGAAGTAGCTGGCAAAGCGAATATCGTGAAACCGAACTGACATTCAGGAATAATATCCGGTTGCAGATCAGGGCGTATAATCAGGGAGCCGCTTACCGCTTTGTCAATTCGGAGGACAGTGTAATATTGAGCGATGAGGTTGCCGAATTTGTATTTGACAAAGACTATTCCTGTCAGGTTCCCTATGTTTGCGATCTGCGTGATGCGTCCGATCAGTATTGTTCGGCATTCGAGTCATTGTATTCTTTTCTACCCTTCAGCTCGCTGAAGGCAGATTCCCTTTCATTGTCTCCGTTGTTGGTTTGTCTGGATGGAAACCGCAAGGCCTTGATTGGTGAGTCCGGACTGAAAGATTATCCGGGTATGTTTCTGAAAAAAGCCGAACAGGCAAATTATGGTGTGGAAGCCGACTTTGCACGATACCCACTTGATTTCTATGTTGGTGGATTTAATCAGTTGAACGAAATGCCCCAGACCAGAGCCGATTATATCGCGCAGCTATCTCCAGGTCAGTGCTTGCCTTGGCGCATTGTGGCAGTATCTACCGATGATTCGCAATTGCTCGGTTCTGACCTTGTATACGAATTGGGTGGTGAATGTCAGTTGGACGACACGAGTTGGATTAAACCCGGCAAGGCTGCTTGGGACTGGTGGAACGATTGGAATATAACAGGGGTGGATTTCAAGGCTGGTTGTAATACGCAGACTTATAAGCATTACGTTGATTTTGCTTCCCGTTACGGACTGGAATATCTGGTAGTGGACGAAGGGTGGAGCAAGAACGCCAAAGATATGAGCGAGCTCAATCCGAATCTTGACTTGGTTGAATTGATTCGCTATGCGGACGAAAAGAATGTGGGAATCATTTTGTGGGCTTCCTATCTGGGCTTCGTGAAGAATACAGATTACTATCTGGAACATTATGCCTAGATGGGAGTTAAGGGATTTAAAATCGATTTCTTCGACCGCGACGATCAGCCTATGGTGAAGTTCTGTTATGAGTTGGCCAAGAAAGCGGCAAAGCATCATCTGGTGCTGGATCTGCATGGCATGTTCAAATCATCAGGTCTGAATGTCTGCTATCCCAACGTCTTGAGTTTTGAGGGTGTTCGTGGACTGGAAAACTGCAAATGGCACAATTACGATATGCCAGCCTACGATGTGACGATGCCTTTTATCCGTATGGCAGCTGGTCCTGTGGATTACACACCAGGAGCTATGAACAATGCATCCAGGTATGTTTTCCGACCAGTCACACAGCAACCCATGTCGATGGGTACCCGTGTACATCAGCTGGCCTCTTACGTTGTGTTCGATTCTCCTTTGCAGATGTTGTGCGATTCTCCTACTTTCTACGAACGGAATGTCGATTGTACACGTTTTATAGCGTCTGTGCCTACGGTGTTCGATGAATATGTTCCTTTGCAGTCGAAAGTCGGGAAATATCTTTCTGTCGCAAAGCGCAAAGGCGATGAATGGTTTGTAGGTGCTTTGACGAACTGGGATAAGCGGACCATTACCATCGATTTCAGTTTCCTCCCTGCTGGTACGTATAAAGCAACTGTTTTTACTGACGGAATCAATGCGGACAGGAATGCCACCGATTACCGGAAGACTGAAATCACTGTCACCTCTGATATGGTATTGAAGTATGACATGGCTTCCGGTGGAGGAGTGGCAATGAGGATCCAGAAACTTTAGGAAAACATATTGTTCGGACACCAAATTATTTTTGTCTGGCAGGCTATAATTTTTTCCCAGTTAGGAAATAATTTTTTTCTAACTGGGAAATTTTTTTTTCCTAACTGGGAAAAAAACACTCCCTAACTTGGGAGAAATACAGTTAGTATAAATACGGTATTTGCTATCTCTAAAGAGGGTGTTTGGCTTCGTAAAGAAGGTGTTTAGCTTCGTAAAGAGGGACTTTAGGACATCAGGTAAGTTGCTTGGAGTTTGGCTGGTCTTTATAGATGAATTAATGCGGTGTGTTGGGGGATTGTATAGTCAGAAAAAAAGCTGAAATCTATCTGACGGCTATTATGCTGTAGGATAGATTTCAGCTTTATTGTTCTTAACGGTTAGAGAAACTTATTCTATCGTTATGCTTGTCTTTTTCAGCTTGTTGACATCTGATGTGCCACCATATAGAATTTCGTATTCACCTTCCAACTGTCGCATGGTGTTTGTCTCTGTGTCGAACCATTCGAAATCTTCGGGCGACAATGCTATTTCTACATCGGTTGTATTGCCTTTGGCTATGGCTACGCGTTTGAATCCGCGCAAGGCATGCGAAGGACCTTCTTTATCGCCAGGACGTCTCAGATAAACTTGTACTACTTCTTCGCCGTCGCGTGCACCGATGTTGCTTACGGGGATGGTGACAGTAAGCGTTTCGCCGGCTTTGATGGAGGAAGCGCTTAGTCGGGCATTGCCATATTCAAAGTTGGTATAGCTTAACCCATGTCCGAAGTGGAAGAGGGGAGTACCTTTGAAATAGCGGTAAGTACGTCCTTTCAGTGAATAATCCTCAAAGTCGGGAAGTTGACTGGTACTTCTGTAGAAAGTAAGTGGCAGTCTGCCGGCCGGATTGTACTCACCAAACAATGTCTTGGCAATAGCTTCTCCACCGGCTTGGCCCGGATACCATGCCTGTAACATGGCATCGCACAGTTCAGTTTCTTGAGTCAATGCCATTGCCGAACCCGAGAAGTTGACGAATACGATTTTTTTGCCAGCTTTCTTAAGCGCTTTCAGCAAGGCTGTCTGTATCGAAGGAAGCTCGATGGTCTCACGGTCGCCGCCACGGAATCCACGGATCTTAACGGGCATTTCCTCTCCTTCGAGCTGAGGAGAGATACCACCGGCGAAGATGATGACATCGGCATCTTTTACCCGATTGACAGAGGCTGAAAGATTAAGAGGAATTTCACGTCCCAGGTCGAAGTTGAGCGATGCGCAGTCACCTTCGGTAGCTACGTAAGCCACTTTGATCTGGTATTCTTTTCCAGCCTCGACGGGCATGGCATAGGCACGTGCACTTTTCATGTTTAATCCCGAAGCCACTTCTTTGCCATCGACGTAGAGACGTACATGTCCTTGTGTCTGGAAACTGAATGCGATTTCTTCGGTTTTGTCCGGACGGAAAGTGGCTTCGTAGATAGCCGAAAAATCACCGAGGTTTACTCCGGGAGCAAACACGGTAGCTCCTGCCGTGGTGAAACGGAAAGGTGTACCAACATGTGCCGTAACTTCGGGAATACTGTCGGGTTTCTGCTTGTTCCAGTACATGGCACGGAAACCTTTTTGTCCGTTGCTGCTACATCGGTCGAAGAGGTTGAGCAGGGTGACTTCAGAAGTATGGTCGCATCCGGGTTCGTAGATAATCTGCGATTCGGGTAACATTTGCTGTAAACCTTTAAGTAACGTGATTGTGTGGCTGGGGAATCCGTTGTAATTGCCCCATTGCATCACGGAGTCGTTGGCATTGGGACCCATAACGGCCACTTTCGTTTGTTTGTCTAAAGGCAGCAGATTGTTTTTGTTCTGCAACAATACGAGGCTTTCTTCGGCCATCTTCAAGGCAAGGTCGCGATGTTCCTGGCAATCGACTACGCTGTATGGAATGCTTTTCCAGGAAACATCTTCGTCCATTTCGCCCAGTTCGAAGCGGGCAGTCAGCACACGCTTGAGTGACTTGTCTATCGTCTTTTCGTCTATCAGTCCTTCTTTTACAGCATCGACCAGAGAGCCGTAGCTTGCTCCGCATTCCAGGTCAGTTCCTGTACGTACAGCTTTGGCACTGGCATGTTGAGCATCGGGCTCAGTGTTGTGGTTTCCCTCGGTATAGAAGTCGGCTATGGCCCAGCAGTCGGACAGGATGATGCCGTCGAATCCCCATTCGTCACGCAGAATCTGTTGCAGCAGACGATTGCTTCCGCAACATGGTTCGCCTTCGTAGCGGTTGTAGGCACACATCACTTCTTTTACTCCGGCTTCGGTAACCAGTCTTTTAAAAGCCGGCAGGTAGGTTTCCCACAGGTCGCGGGGAGCAATATTTTCGGCATTGAATACATGTCTGTTCCATTCAGGACCACTATGCACGGCAAAGTGTTTGGCACAGGCATGTAATTTATCGTATCGGGTAGTGTCGGGACCTTGCAGGCCACGTACTACACTTACACCCATCTCGCCGGCCAGATAGGGATCCTCACCGTAAGTTTCTTGTCCTCGGCCCCATCGCGGGTCTCGGAAGATGTTGACGTTGGGAGTCCAGAACGTTAGTCCTTGATAACGCTTCAAGTCACCACTTTTAGCAAATTGAGTATTCTTGGCACGTGCTTCGTCGGATACGGCGGTAAATACGTCATACAGCAACTCGTTGTCGAACGAGGCAGCCATACCTATACATTGTGGAAAAACGGTAGCAGTACCTGCTCTTCCTACGCCGTGTAAGGCCTCGTTCCACCAGTCATACTTTTTGATGCCAAGTCTTGGAATGGCAGGTGAGTTCATTTGCATCAACGAGACTTTCTCTTCTAAGCTCAGTCTGCCGATGAGGTCTTCGGCCCGTACTTCAGGTGATAATGAAGCGTCTTTATACGCTTCTGTTTGTGTTTGGCATGCTGACATCAGGAAGCAAACGCATCCTAATGTCAGTCCGAATCGTGCAATTCTTTTTCTTTTCATGTTTGTTTAATGATTTTGTTTGAAAAAACTGTTTGTTTGTGGGCTTTAAAGATATGCATATTTTGGTGAGGAATGCATATCTCTAGTTGCTTTTTTGCAGTTTTCCCGATTATTTATATTCAAATTGTACGGTTCCGCGTATGTCTGCTGATGAAGCAGCAATATATGCCTTGAATTTTCCCGGTTCGACAGTCCATTTCTGTTGTCGGTCATCAAAGAATTTCAGATCGTCGGGTGTGATAGAGAAAGTTATTTCTTTTTCTTCTCCGGGATTCAATTCTACTTTGCAGAACTTTTTCAATTCTTTTTGGGGGCGGAGCAGCGTGCATTTTTCATCACCGATGTACAGTTGTACGATCTCTTTTCCGATGACTGTTCCACTATTCCGCACTTTGAGGGATATTTGCAGAGAGTCTGTTGCCGTCAGAGTCTTGGATGTAGCGGCAGGTTTTGAATAATCGAATGTCGTATAGCTTAATCCATAACCGAAAGGATACAGGGGGGCTATTTTCTTGGTGTCGTACCAACGGTAGCCTACGAGGATATCTTCTTTATATTCTTCCTTGATGCTATCACCTAGGTAACTCAGTTGTCCGAAGTGATGAGCCGGGCAGTCTTCGAGCTTCACCGGATAAGAAAACGGCAGTTTACCGCTTGGAGTAACTTTACCTATCATTACATCGGCAAGTGCGTCTCCGCCGATTGAACCCAGATACCATGATTGTACAATGGAAGGAACCTGGTTGTTCCATGGCATTTCTACAGCATTTCCACTGACAATGACTGCTACGACATTGGGATTAGCCTTGACAAGTCCCTCGATCAGTTCGTCCTGTCCGAACGGTAATCCGTACGAGAGCCGATCGCCTCCTTCGCAGTCCTGATAATGGTTTTTGTTCAGTCCGCCAATGAAAATAACCAAGTCGGCTTTAGCAGCTTTTTCGATTGCATCGTTTCGTAAAGAATCCATAACGGATTGCGGTATGTTTTCTGCATTTCCATAAATCGGACGTCCGGCTGTATAGCCTTGTGCATATTCTATGCGATTACCCAATCGTTTTTTGAGCCCTTCGAGTGGCGATACAAATCTTTTCACTTTCAGTTCGGAAGAACCACCTCCCAACATCAGATTACGTGTTGCATTGTCTCCAACCACTAAAATGCGGTTGTATTTGTCGGGAACAATAGGCAATAGAGCTGCTTTCTTTTTCGAACTCTGGTTTTTCAGCAAAACAATACCTTCGGAGGCTATTTCGTATGCAGTCTGTTCGTGTGCTTCGCTGTTCATAGAACCAAATCCCTTTTGACTGTTCATCGAGGTACGGAATATCAGACGCAATACACGTGCAGCTTTGTCGTTTACAACCTCCATAGGGATTTTACCTTCTTTTATCATTTTCAGGTAATTCTTTCCCAAATAGTAATCATCGTAACCGAATTCTGCTTCCGAGGTCAGTCCGTTTGTATAGGAACCCATTTCAATATCAAGACCGTACATGGCAGCCTGATAAGTATCGTGAGCAGCTCCCCAGTCGGTAATGACACAACCGTCGAAGCCCCATTCTCCTTTCAGAATCTTGTTATTCAGCAATTCGTTGTGTGTGGCATGTACGCCCCGCACTTTGTTGTAAGATCCCATGATGCTCCATGCATGTCCACGCTGGACGGCTGCCTGAAAAGCGGGTAAATAAATCTCGCGTAAAGCTCTGTCACTTACTTGCACGTCGATATGGCCACGCCATACTTCCTGATTGTTCAGTGCATAGTGCTTGACGCATACAGCTACCTTGTTGGATTGTACTCCCTGAATGTAAGGAACACACATTTCAGCAGCCAGATACGGGTCTTCGCCCATGTATTCGAAATTACGTCCGTTAAGAGGAGTGCGGTATATGTTGACACCGGGGCCCAGCAAAACATCCTTTTCGCGGTAACGTGCTTCTTCACCAATCGCTTTTCCGTACTTGCCTGCAAGTTCTGTGTTCCAGCTGGCAGCCAGACAGGTGAGGGCTGGGAAGGCTGTGCAGCTGTCGCTGGTCCATCCGGCATATCCCCAGTCGTTCCAGTTGACTTCCGCACGTACTCCATGAGGGCCGTCGCTCATCCATAATTCGGGGATACCAAGGCGGGGGCAACCGGGAGAGCTGAACTTGCCTTGGGCGTAACTCAGACGTGTTTTTTCTTCTAACGTCATACGGCTGAGTGCGTCTTTGATTCTCAGTTCTATCGGTTGATTCTCATCCAGATATACAGGCAGTGCATCGTTTTGAGCTTTCAGGCAGGTACACGTTACGGTAAGCAGGCCTATCATAAGAAACTGTTTCTTGTTCATATTCTTTTTATTTTTAAGTGTTATACATGATATATATCGGATCAAAGTATTTATGACTATATATACTATATATTTTGCAGTTTAGGTTAAAGCTGTATTTTCTGTAAGCTACCATTGTATGTGATGGTGATCCCTTTGGCTTTGTCATTGAATGCTTGGGGATTGTTTTTGCTTACCGGGATGATTTCGAAAGTCCGTTCCTGAAGCATTCCGTCAAATTCTCCCTTTCGCTCACCAATAATAAGCTGGTGGCTTGTCTCATCATATGTCATAGGAATGAGGGCATATCTGTTCTTTTCGTAATTGTAATTAGTGCCTTCATCTTCGTATAACGTAAATGAGGCATCGGCTCCCTGATAGACATATAATTTGATGGAATCTGCTTTCTTCTCGTCGGTATATTGAATTTCGGGACCAAAAGGTATGATTGAACCTGCACGAACAAACAAAGGAATACGTTCGTATGGGGCATCTACATTCTTTCTTATTCCTCCTTTTTGCAATTCTCCGGTATAGAAGTCGTACCAGTCGGACGATTTGGGGAAATAAATTTCACGGCTTCGTGCTTCGTACTGGTATACAGGAGAGACCATGATGGAAGGACCGAACATAAATTGGTCGCCTATATTGTTTACATTTTCATCAGCAGCGAAGTCCATCACCAATGGGCGCATGATTGTATAATCGTTGAGCCAAGTCATGCCAGCAAGGGTGTAAATGTAGGGCATTAACCTGTAGCGGAGTTTGGTATAGTAAACAACGGAATTATATGCAGGGTGTCCTTCGGGAGCAATTTCCCAGATTTCACGGAAAGGATATTGGCCATGAGCACGGAACAGAGGACAAAAAGCACCGAATTGGTACCAGCGTGTATTGAGTTCGCGCCATTCCTTATAATCTGCATTCTCTTTTTGGGTTTTATTCCATTCCGTTTGGCCTTTTACATATCGGCTTTCTACGCAAAAGCCTCCGATATCCATTGTCCAATAGGGGATGCCACTTACAGAGAAGTTTAAACCGGCTGTAATTTGTGCTTTCATATCTTCCCAACGGGTTGCGATGTCGCCACTCCAGGTAGCTGTGGAATATCGCTGAAGACCAGCAAATCCGGAACGGGTCAGCAGGAACACACGTTTATTGTTGTCTACGCTACGCTGGCCGTTGTAGATGGCTTCGGCATTCATCAGTGCATAAGCATTGAAATATTCGGCAGAAGGCCCTAAGGCAGTAGGTCCGCATAAGTCTTTGCGGTATTGCATGTCGGTACAATCTCTGATGTTAGGCTCACTGGCATCCATCCACCAGGCATCGATATTGAGCGGATAATAATGTTCGTACATTTGCTTCCAGAATAATTTACGTGCATCGGCATTGTAGGCATCGTAGAAGCCGTAGTGGTAGCCGGGACCTACCCAGTCTCTCAGACTGTCTTTTACAGACTGCTGATAAATCCATCCATTCTTATCGAATTCTTTATAATGTTCGGTATTAATGTAGAACTTAGGCCATACGGAAATCATCATACGCCCGTTCATGGCATGGATAGAGTCGACCATTGCTTTGGGATCGGGGAAAAATTGCTTGTCGAATTCATGACTTCCCCATGCATTTTCCGGCCAGTGATTCCAGTCTAATACAATGTTGTCGATAGGAATGCGGCGCTCGCGGAACGTCTTAAAGGCAGTAAGCATCTCATCGGCAGTTTTGTATCTTTCCCTGCTCTGCCAGTAACCCATGGCCCATTTGGGCATGATGGGAGCTTTTCCCGTTAGGGTACGATAGCCGCTGATGACATCGTCCATATCATTTCCGGCAATGAAATAGTAATCGAGCTGTTGAGTCATTTCGCTCCACCAGGACTGTTTACCTTGTTCATGAGGATCTACCGGACTTAAAACCCGCAAACCGGAGTAAGAGACAGAACCGTCTGGTTCCCATTCTACTTTCAAGGGAACTTTCTTACCTGCTGTAAGGTTTACAGAGAATTTGTAGCTGTTGGGATTCCATGCTGTACGCCAACGTTCGGGTACGACTAGTTTGTTGTCGATGTAGACTTTAGTGTATCCGGCATAGTATAAGATGAATTTGAATTCTCCACTTTGCGAAGGTTCAATTGTTCCTTCGAAACATACTTTGGAACCCATGAATGGAAATCCTTCTGGCAAGTTTATGACTTTCGACAAGTCTTCGCGCTTTAAATGCTCAAAGTACAAGGAAGGCTCACGACGTACCAACGTTTCTTTTCCCGAATGTTCGGATGGTATATAGGTGCCGGTCAGGGCGCCTTCTTTTCCATCTTTATCGTACAGCTTGAACACTTCTCCCAATTGTGAATAATCATTTGGATTACCGAAACGGCATAGGGAGTAACTGTCCAGCAGAATACCATAATTTTTATTGGATACAATAAATGGTACAGATACTTTGGTGTTGTATTGGAATAGTTCTTCGTTCTTTCCTTTGTAATTGAATTCTTCGGATTGATGTTGTCCCAATCCGTAAAAAGCCTCATTGTCCGGTGACTCGAATACTTGACGGATCGTGTAACCTTTACGACCTTCTATCTCTATTGGTGTAAAATGTTTTCCTCCCCCCTTGTTCTCCTGGAGGATTAATTTTCCGTTTTTATCTGTGAACCATACTTCGCCGGTTGAGCTGAGCACACTGGCCTTGACTTCTTGAGTCGAAACGGATATTGTATCTCCTGATTGCAGAACTGTGAATGGAACTTGTTCTTCTGGAGGAATGGCGATCAGACTTTTCTCTTTACTGAATTTTCCCAGAGGAGTAGCAGATACATGAATAAGTTTTTCGCCTACAACCTGGAGACGTACCAATTGCGGCTGATTCTCGTTCTTTTGTTGTATTCTGACAATAACTCCGTTTTCGGTAGGTTGAAAGACTTTGTCGTTGCAGGAGTCTAGTAGTAGTCCTGTCAGTAAGCAATAAGAAAACAGTTTTATTTTCATGGTTGTAAGATGGTTTATTTATTATTATAAAAGAATTCTATAGGCTGATACAAAGATAAGAAAATAAGTCCTTTATAAATAGGTATAAATAGTAACAAAGAGTGCGCTAATCATAACAGAGAGGGGGAAAATAAATAAAATATAGCTTCCTGAAGGGGGAAACACTACTTTAATTATCATTTTATACTGTTTTTGTTATGCAATAACACTAGGGTAAACAGATCTTATTTTTTATTTTTGTCCAAAACACATGGCTATGAAGAAAATCTTATTCTTATTATTGAGTTTTGTTCTGATGTCTTCATACGCATCAAGCGCATCGGTTGTAGTGGAGAGTCGGGAACTGTATCATCCGAAAAACTATTCTATAATGTATATGAAAGATGGGGAACCAGTAGACAAGCATGCGGATCAAAAACTCTTATATTCTTTATGGAAGGAGCTTTTTATACTAGATATTCAATTCAAGTTTGTCGGCCCTGATATTGTAGATAAAAGGATAGGCAAGATGAATTATACTCAATTGTCTGAGGATTCGAAGTCTTGTAATAAGGCAGAAAGGCTGGAAAAACTTGTAGCCGAATATCAACCTGATATTGTTCTGTTAGATATAGTTAAATGCGATGACACTTTGAAGAGTGATTACTCTAAAAGTTGGGCTTCGGTAATTACAGATATATTGCAGGCTAATTCAAATGTTAAGATAATTCTGCCTAAAACAGGGCTGGGAAGTGAGTATGTGTCACATATTGCAGGGCTACCGATGACATCTGGAATGCCTTCAAATGATAGGATATTATGGGTTGACTCTAATATTACGTTTGAAAGCGTTCATAAGAAGCAGTTTTCTGATAATAAAAGTAACGAAACTTGTGTGGTTGGGGAAAAAGCAAAAGTTTGGGCAGACGGTATTACTCGGTTAGTGCATAAGACGACGAAAGCTTATACTCCGCAAATCTATTCATATAAAGCAATTGCAGAGGGTGATTCTTTGACTCTTCATGTTTTTGAGAATAGAAAGTTGAAAACTGCATCCGTTAAGCCTGCCATTGTATTTTTCTTTGGAGGAGGATGGAGCTATGGCACTCCTTTGCAATTTTATAGGGAATGTTCTTATTATGCTTCAAAAGGATATGTGGCAATAGCTGTGGACTATAGAATTAATTTTTTGCACCATACGACTCCTTTCCACAGTTTTGATGATGCTAAAGATGCTATCCGTTGGATAAAGAAACATGCATAGGAACTGCATGTTGATTCTACAAGAATTGTGGCCGCAGGAGCGTCTGCTGGTGGGCAATTGGCTGCGGCTTTGGGGACTGTATCTAATATCTCCGAGGGAGATACAGAATCATATATCCCGGATTTATTATTGTTGTATTATCCGGTTATTGATAATAGTCCGCAAGGATATGGACCTAAATTGATGAAAGATAATTATCAGAAGATCTCTCCTCTGCATAATATTAATTCCAAGACTCCGCCAACTTTGCTCTTGGTAGGAACTAAAGATCAGTATGTCCCTGTAGAAACGTGTGAAGCGTACAAAGCGAAGATAGATTCTTTGGGGATAGATTGCGAATTGCATTTGTTTGAAGATCTGGGACATCCACTCTTCTTATATCGTGAGCCGTTGACTTCCGTCTTTTATGAAATAAGGAAGTATACAGATGCTTTTTTACAGAAACATGGTTATTATTAAAATGAGAGTAAACTGCTAACTTTGCACAGACGAAGGGTATTTCTTCTCCACTTTCTTGATATAAATCCAAAGTGCAATTACAGCAGTGACAAATGCAAAAAAGTCGGATACAGGCATGCTGGTCCATACTCCATCCAATCCTAAAAATCGGGGGAAGAATATCAGACCAGGCAATAGATATAATAATTGTCTGGTTAGAGAGAGAAATATGCTGATTTTGGCCATGCCGATACTTTGAAAGAAGTTACCTATGACAATTTGTGCACCTACAAATGGAAATATGGCTATGCAAATGCGTACTCCGTGCGAAGCCATGTCGATGAGATGCTCGTCACTGGTGAAAACAGCCGAAACGGCATGAGGAAACAATTCACAGATGATGAACCCGGAACTTGTGATACATACCCCAGTCAGGATACTTAATTTCAAAGTCGCTTTTACCCGTTCGTGTTTCAGTGCTCCGAAATTATATCCTACGATGGGTTGCATACCCATTGTCAGTCCTAATACAATCATGACATAAAGCACTAACAGGCGGTTGATGATGCCATATGCACCGATTGCCATATCTCCTCCATAGCGTTGCAGACTGTTGTTTACTATAATGACAATGGCACAGGCTGTTACATTCATTAGAAATGGCGACATTCCGATAGAGAAAATATTGCCGATAATGCGTTTCTTGATTTTCCAGAATCCACGATGCAACTGCACTACACTTGTTTTTTGAATAAAGTGTTGCAGAACCCAAACCATTCCGATAAACTGGGAAATTATGGTAGCTGTTGCTGCTCCACGGATTCCTCATTCGAAGTGGAAAATGAATATAGGAGCCAGAACCACATTGCATATCACTGTTACCAGTGAGGTCAGCATGGCTTTACGTGGATAACCGGTAGCACGCATGATATTATTCAGCCCGATCATGGTGTAAGAAATAGGTGTTCCTAGCAGAATAACTTGCATAAAATCACGGGCATAAGGCAGAGTGTCATTGCTGGCTCCGAAAAATAGAAGTATCTCATCCAGAAAAAGCAAAGATATGCTTCCGAAAAGGATAGAGTTTATCAGGCAAAGTGTCAGTGTGGTAGCTGCAATTTCATTAGCGCCTTTCAGGTCTTGTTGTCCTAAACGGATGGATGAGATGGTAGCCCCTCCGGCTGATACCAATGTACAGAACGCTACAACGAGATTCATAAGTGGAAAAGTAATGGCAAGGCCAGCAATACCCATGGCTCCTACACCATGACCTATAAAAATGCTGTCGATGATATTATACAGCGAGGTGATGGTCATACCGATAATGGCAGGGATAGAGTATTGCAGAAGCAGTTTGCCTATGCGTTCAGTTCCTAATATATGGGGATCGTTCATAACTCGTTTCTATACATTGTATTTTTTTATATCTGATTACAATACGATTTTCAGTATTTTTCCACTGTATCCTTTTACTGAAATATCTGTAGCCTTATAGGGCAGCAGGCTGATGTCTTCTTCTTCTCCACTAATTAAATCTTTTGCACGATATTGGGGATTTTGTGGTATCTGCAGAAAATTGAAGGCATGTGTCGGTATGTTGATGGCAAGATCCATGGACATATGATCGAAATTGACAACAATGATAAGCAATTCGTTTTCATATTTGCGCAAGAAAGCATATTGTCTGTGCTCATTAAAACGCCAACCGTTTATGTTAGCATACATCAAGTCGAAGAAGTCTCCTTGTGAGATTGCTTTTTCTTCATTGCAAAGAGTCAAGACACGCTGATAAATGGAATACAAGGCTTTTTGTTCATCTGTAAGCATATTGCCGTCGAATTTTCCTCCGTTACGCCAGCGTCGTATTGTATCTATACTCCAATAGTCGAAGATAGTTGTCCGGCCATCGCGTCCACTGAAGCCTTCGTTATCCATACCGGGTTCTCCAAATTCTTGTCCAAAGTAAATCATCATGGGGTTGGTATTCATGCAGGCCGATACGATTAAGCCTGGGATCGCTTTGAATGGATTGCCGGCAAAAAAATCGGAGGCTATTCGTTGTTCGTCATGATTTTCCAGGAAGTTGAGCATGCGCTTTTCGATTCCTCCCAGATTTTGCCATGCATGAGTGATGGCAGTTGCCGATCCATTATTGCAAATGATGGAGCGCAATGTATCATATAGTCCGACTTTATCGTATAAATAATCGAATTTTCCACGGAACAGATAATTCTTGTATTCGGCAGGATTATAAACTTCGGCAATGAATAGGATCGATGGATATTGTGCTTTTACTTGAGGTATGGCCCATTCCCAAAACTCTACAGGCACCATTTCTGCCATATCGCAACGGAAACCATCGATATTTTTACCAGCCCAGAATAATAGGATATCCAACATCTTAGTCCAGGTATCCGGAATCGGATTAAAATGAGGAGTGTTCCCATTCTGATAATCTATACCATAGTTCAGTTTTACGGTTTCATACCAGTCATTGATGTTCGGATAAGCATCGAAACGGTTATTGCCTGTTGCTTTGGCCGGGTATTCTTTATATGCTTCGGCAGCAGCTCCTTTCATGTCAAATTGGGCATGGAGCTCAGAGTTCGGTATATAATAAAAATTATTATAGGGGCTGAAAGCATAAGCCGGATCATCATTGGCTCCTAATTGGGCTGTTCCGTCGGGCTGGCTGTCCGAATGATACTGGCGTGCTACATGATTGGGTACAAAGTCGATGATAACCTTTAAGTCACATCTGTGTGTGCGCAATACAAGGTTCTCGAATTCTTTCATTCGTCCGGGAATATCTTTGGCTAAGTCCGGATCTACATCGTAGTAGTCTTTGATGGCATACGGCGAACCAGCTTTTCCTTTAACAAATGCCGGATGGTCAGGCCGGATGTTGTAACGACGATAATCGGTTTGGGTTGCATGTTCTATGATGCCTGTATACCATATATGGGTTGCTCCTAGTTTTTTTATTTCGTTTAAGGCTTTTATGGTAAAGTCCGCCATTTTACCGCATCCGTTTTCTGTGATATTTCCATTGTAGATACAATGATTATTATTGTTTCCAAACAGACGTGTGAAAACTTGATAGATGATTGGCTTATTATGATTATCCTTCATTTTATTATGTTTGATTGAAGATTGATACTATATGAATTAGATTTAGAGTCGGAAGTATACTTTAGCTTTTAGGTTTTCCAGACACTTCCTTTCTCGGACAATGCTTGTGCCAGTATTTCATTGGCTGTATTATAGCCCTGCATGAATATTTCTTCTGCTTTTTCCAATTCTGTATTGCTGTATCCTGCCAAGTTATAAGGCTCTATCAGCAGGTCGGCTTTTTCCCGTTCAGGGAATGAATTGGAACGGAACATGAAATTGTAAGAACGCAAAGCTATGCTTACAATATTCATTTTGTATTTGGTAGCCATGAGCGGGCTGACATTTACTGCGACTACTTTTTCACAGATCCGGCGAATCGTGGAAACTGGCAGGTTCATCATTAAACCACCGTCTACATAATATGTTCCTTCTATTTTTACTGGAGAGAACAGTACCGGCATACAGCAGGAGGCGGCCACCCGTTCTGCTATGTCGCCTTTGTGGAAATGTACGATACGGCCATGGTCTAGATCGGTTGCTGTTATGATAAGGGGAATTTGCAGTTGTTCCAGTTTCTTGGCTTTCAGGTTGCTTCGTAAAAAGTCGATAAACTCGTCCAACTCGAACAGTCCTACTTTGGGTATCACTAATTTTGTCAGGTCCTGAAATTTGTGTCCGGCAAAGTAGTCAAGGACTTTATGGGGTTCGTTCCCATCAGCATAGAAGACACCGGCTAATGCTCCGGCACTGGTTCCTGATATAATGTTAGGATGAATGTCATGTTCCAGTAATGCCTGCATGACTCCCAAATGTGCAAATCCTTTGATGAATCCACCGCTTAAAGCAAATCCTACAGCATATTTTTTCGTAGACCAGTTATTTGTTATAATTTCCATTTTTCGGGATTTGTATCATTTATTCGGCACGAATTTAATGATTTTCTTGTTTGAATAACGTATAAGAATGGAAATATTTTGGGCAAAGATATGCTTTTTATAGGGGGAAACTTATCCGAAGGTTGGCAGATATAAAAAAACGGAACATGAAAGGATTCTCATCCGATCATGTTCCGGTCTATATCGTGATGGATTTATCAGAGATTTCTGAGGGCTTTCAGCAGCAGAAAACCTCCCCACCATTGTATCAGCATTCCTGGGATTCCCATACGAAAGTCCTGAATAGCGAGGTAAAAATCTCCGCACAAAGCCCATTCAAAACCAGTACCGATGAACTGATAAGCCAGAACAACGATAAGCAGGGTCGCAATAGTTGCTTTTTGTGTATAATGGGCGGTTATGGCGGCAGCGCCTGCCAGCAATGTTGATTTGATCAGAATAGGGAGGAGTACGGAAGTTGCGGGCATGCCAAAAAGCAGGTGGTTAATGACAGGTGAAAGCAACGCTGTCAGCAAACCTACCCGGAATCCGTATTTATAAGCTGCAATCAGAGTAAAGAAGTAGATTGGCAGTAATGTCGGTCCACCAGCTGGAATAAGATGGCAGAGCTGTGGCAGAAGGATGTTGCCTGCTATAAATAAGAAGGCAAACAAGTATGTCTTTATGTTTCCGAAAGACAATGAGTAAAATCTTGCATTTGTTTCCATATTTCGGTGTGATATTAAGATTTATATTTTGATAAGTTCGTATTCCATTGTTCCCAAATCGATTTTCTCGGCGTGGCGAAGTCCTGCTAACCAGTCGGTATCGGGATGTATTATATGGAATTTGTCGCATCCGCACAGGTCCTCGTGTTCGTGCTTCTCGCCCAATACGTTGTTGCCGTGTAGGATGGGAGTGGCTATGACCATGTCGGCGCAAGCTTTGTCCAATGCGACAGGGTCGGCCGAAGCCAGCATTCCAAGATCGGGGATGATAGCAGCATCATTATGGTTCCAGCAGTCACACTCGGGTGATACGTTCATAATGAAACTGATATGAAAATGTGGCTTGTCTTTTACCACAGCCAAAGCATATTCTGCAATTTTGTAGTTCAACCGTTCCGAGGTGTCCCAATCGCTGACGACGGCAGCATCATGTTGGCATAAGGCAACACATTGGCCACAGCCGACGCATTTTGTATAGTCTATTTCGGCTTTGCGGTCCGTATTCAGATGAACGGCATCGTGGGCACAATGTTTTACACAGATGTTGCATCCGATGCAGTTGTTTGTATTAATCTTGGGTTGCGATGCTGCGTGCAATTCCAGTTTCCCGCCTACACTGGCACATCCCATTCCCAGGTTCTTCAGTGCACCGCCGAAGCCCGCCTGTTCATGTCCTTTGAAGTGGTTCATGCTGATGATCACATCTGCATCGGCAATGGCTGTACCGATTTTGGGAGCAGGACAGTATTCACCGTTTAAAGGAATTTCACGGTAATCTGTACCTTTCAGACCGTCGCCTATAATAACCTGACATTGTGCCGATATGGGATTGAATCCATTTTCCATGGCACTTTGTAAGTGGTCTACTGCATTCGAACGGCGTCCGCTATATAAAGTGTTACAGTCGGTCAGAAAAGGCTTTGCACCCAGTTGGCGAAGCAGGTTTGCCATACGTGCAGCATAGTTAGGACGTATATATGCCAGGTTTCCAGGTTCACCAAAGTGAATTTTGATAGCTGTAAAGCTATCTTTTAAGGGAAGCTGCGCAATACCGGCACGTTTCAATAGGCGTTCCATTTTGTCCAGCAGGTTTGATGTTGGAGAAGTACGCAAATCCGAATAATATACTTTTGCTTTTTCCATATTAATACCTATTAATGGTGATAATCTCTGCAAAAATAGCGGATTAAATTAAGAATAAGTAGGTGTTATTCTAAAAAAAGTGCCATAGCGGACCGTTCCCTTGACCAATTTGCATGTTTTTCCCTCGATTGATGGCCTGATAAACATATTGTTTGGCTTGTCTGACAGCCTCTTCCATGGAATTTCCGTAGGCCAATTGTGTGGCGATGGCTGACGAAAGCGTGCAACCGGTTCCATGCAGATTATGGCTTTCAATTTTGGCTACACTATAGCGATATATGTTTTCCCGATGGAACAGGACATCACACATTTCGTTTCCTTCCAGGTGCCCGCCTTTTACGAGTACTGAAATTCCATAACGATGGGCAAGAGTTTGTGCGGCTTCTTCCATGTCGTTTATACTGTTTATTGTGTTACCGGTCAGCAGTGCTGTTTCGTGCAGATTGGGAGTGATGAGCGTACATAGGGGAAACAGCTTTTCGCAGATAGCTTGTATGGTTTTTTCAGTCATCAACCGGCGCCCACTGGTAGAGATCATGACCGGATCGTAGACAACATGTAGAGGGCGGTATATTTGCAGGCAATCAGTAATGGCTGTAACAATATTTGCATCGTGTACCATACCTATTTTAACGGCATGAGGGGGGAGGTCGTCCATCACAGATTCTATCTGACGTCGTACTGTCTCATCTGTTTGTGGATAGACGGCTTGTACGCCTTGGGTATTTTGGGCAGTGATGGCTGTTATGACGGTAGCGGCATATCCTCCTAAGGCTGAAATGGTTTTTGTGTCGGCCTGAATGCCTGCACCACCCGAGCAGTCAGAGCCTGCAATGGACAGGATGATTGGTGTGAAAGCGGCTTGCCGTAGACGAAGAAAATGAGGTATGAAGTCATTGCCTAAATGATTCCAGATATCGCCCAACAAAACGGCACCTCCGAAGCCGAATTGTTTTATGTCGTTCATTCGTTCGCTATCGAGCCCTCCTAATGCCATGACACGGGAATCGATGATGCCTTGTCGGTGGGCTTCTTGCAACTGGTTGGCTGTGAAAGCCGCCGAATAGCCGGCTTTGGATATACTGTCGAAGATGGGGCTAAGGAATACGTAATTGCAGGATGGCTTGTGTTGCTTGACCTCTTCTAACGAGTGACAGGAGCAACTGATATGTCCTTTATAGTCTTGGGGAACATGTGGATTACGCCTGTTCAAATGGATACCTTTCAGATGATATCGGTTGACTAATTGAAAATGTTCGTGAACAACAATGCGCGAATGATATTCTTCGGGTATCTTGTCTAGTAGACTTTCAATTTCTGTAATGTCAGATTCTGGCTTTCGCAAATGAAGGATTTCCAGACCATAGTAGAACAAGGTGGTGATAGCTTCCGCTTCGCCAGGGAAGAAGTCGGGACGGGTGATAACAATCAGTTTCATAGTCAACTTGTTTGTAAAGCTCAATACGGTGTTGGGTAGTTAGTTGGTTTGTAGGGGCGCATATCGGTATGTAATCAGAATGCTAATTGGTAAGTCTGGAGGGTTCTCAGATCGATGGTCCACAACTTTTCTGATAATACATCTCCGTATCCGCAGACAATTTTCAGAACTTCATTGGCTTCCATACTTCCTACTACGGCAGGGGTAATACCTATTACTGATGAATCTGGTGTCAACTGAAGCATGTTGGCTTCGTCTGGGTAGAGATCACGGTAGGTACGTGGTTGTTTGCCGTAATTGAATACGGAAATCTGGCCTTCGAATCCCTGAATAGCACCATAGACATAAGGCTTTCCCAGTCGGGAGCTGACATCGCTTATCAGGTAGCGGGTGGTAAAATTGTCGCATCCGTCTATTACGATGTCGTATTCTGCGATCAGCTTTTCGGCATTCAGGCGGGTTAGCCTTGTCTGATAGGTGTGTATGGATGTTTGGCTATTCAGTTCATGCAAGCGTCGGGCAGCACAAATTACTTTGGGTTGTCCTACTTCAGCTTCGCTGTATAACACTTGGCGTTGCAGGTTACTTAAGCTGACAACATCATCATCAATCAGGCCGATTGTTCCTATACCGGCTGCTGTCAGGTAGAGGGCGATAGGAGCGCCAAGTCCGCCTACACCTATAATAAGGACACGTGCGCGCGAAAGGCGTTCCTGTCCGGTTTCACCTATTTCAGGCAAAGCGGTTTGTCTGGTATACCGTGAGGTCATGGCTGTTATTTTTTGAGTTTTTTATCTATGGTAAAGGAATGGGACATCTTTGTGATTGGTAGTATCACAAGTGTACCATTCCTTGTATTACAGAAAATAGATTATTTGGAACTGAACAAGTCAAAACTTGCATCCCAGTCTTTCCATACCGGTTCGCGTC
Source organism: Bacteroides sp. ET489 (assembly GCF_030518095.1). Classification (NCBI taxonomy): domain Bacteria; kingdom Pseudomonadati; phylum Bacteroidota; class Bacteroidia; order Bacteroidales; family Bacteroidaceae; genus Bacteroides; species Bacteroides sp. ET489. The sequence continues at coordinate 49,033 of NZ_JAULLJ010000016.1, read as the reverse complement.
CGATGTGTTTCAGGGCAGCATTTACTTCTACTGCCGTACGGTCGTCGCTGATGTGGAATTGTTCCAATGCTTGTGGATAGGTATAATATCCTCCGGGTTCGGTCTTGCTTTCAGCACTCATGGTAGTCACTCCGAGTGCAGCCATGTGATCACGGATGTAAGCCGGTTCGCGGGTCGAGTACGAAATGTCTACGTCGTGGTCGAAAATGCGCATAGCAAAGGTTACTTGTGCCAGTTCACGGTCGCTCATAATGACGTTGGGTTGGAAGCCTTCGTTTTCGGCCGGGCGCATACGCGGGAAGTTGACGCTGTATTTCGTCTTCCAGTAATGTTTTTGCAGGTAACGCAGATGGTACGCCATCATAGTGATATCCGTGCGCCATTCTTTTTCCAGACCAATCAGCACTCCCATACCGATAGAGTGAACGCCAGCCTGTCCCATGCGGTCGAAGCCGTTAACACGCCACTCAAACTTCGATTTCATGCCACGCGGATGATAGATGTTGTAGTGAGCTTTGTTGTATGTCTCCTGAAAGCAGATGACTCCGTTCAGCCCATGTTCTTTCAGCTCGGCATATTCTTCCGTTTTAAGAGGCATTACCTCGATTTTCAGGTTTGAGAAGTAAGGCTTGGCCAGGTCGAGTGCACGGGCTATGTAGGGCACGCCGGCTTTGGCAGGGTTTTCGCCCGTTACCAGCAGCAGGTTCTCGAAGGGTGCCAGCTTTTTGATAGCTTTGTATTCGTTCACAATCTCTTCTTCAGTCAGAATGGTGCGTGCCATCGGGTTACTGATATGGAATCCGCAATAGACGCACGAGTTCGTACACGAGTTGGTGATGTAAAGAGGTATGAACATGGATATGGTCTTGCCGAAACGTTCTTCGGTATACTTCTTGCTCAGTTGTGCCATGGGTTCCAGGTATTTGCTGGCGGCGGGTGACACAAGTGCCATGAAGTCATCTACATCGCAGTGCTCTTTGCCGAGGGCGCGAAGCACATCGTTTTCGGTTTTCGAGTAGATGGCTTTGGTGGTTTCCTCCCAATCTATTTTTTCAAGTTCTTCTGAAAACATTTGGTTCAGTGAATAATTAAAAGTTAAAAATTAAAAGTTGTGATTGGTGTTTAATTATTAATTTCTTTAAGATCCCGACTCAGCTTCATGGCACAGAAGTTGGGACCGCACATCGTGCAATACTCGCCGTCGGTATGGCGTCCTTCGTTGAAGTATTCCAATGCACGGTCGGGGTCGAGACTCAGGTGGAACTGGTCGCGCCAGCGGAATTCGTAGCGGGCTTTACTCAAGGCATTGTCACGGATTTGTGCACCAGGATGTCCCTTGGCTAAGTCGGCTGCATGAGCGGCGATTTTATAGGTGATGACACCGGTACGTACATCTTCTCTATTAGGCAATCCAAGGTGTTCTTTCGGAGTGACGTAGCACAGCATGGCCGTACCCAACCAGCCTATCTGGGCCGCACCGATGGCCGAAGTGATGTGGTCGTAACCAGGAGCAATGTCGGTGACAAGCGGTCCAAGAGTATAGAAGGGGGCATTGTGGCAATGGTCAATCTGTCGTTCCATGTTCTCACGTATTTTGTGCAAAGGAACGTGTCCCGGGCCTTCGATGAATGCCTGAACGTTCTTGTCCCAGGCGCGGAGCACAAGCTCGCCCATGGTATCGAGTTCGGCAAACTGCGCTTCATCGTTGGCGTCGGCTATACAGCCTGGACGCAGACCATCACCCAGTGAGATGGCAACGTCGTACTGAGCCAGAATGTCGCAGATGTCGTCGAAGTGCTCGTAAAGGAAGCTTTCACGATCGTGGATAAGGCACCATTTGCTCATGATGCTTCCCCCACGCGAAACGATACCGCACAGACGTTTGTCCGCCAGGTGCACGTTTTGGCGGCGTATGCCGGCATGGATGGTGAAGTAGTCTACTCCCTGTTCGCATTGTTCGATGAGGGTGTCGCGATAGATTTCCCACGTCAGGTCTTCCACTCGTCCGTTTACTTTCTCCAAAGCCTGATAGATAGGTACAGTACCTACGGGTACAGGGCAGTTGCGTATAATCCATTCGCGTGTTTCGTGGATGTTGGCTCCGGTAGAGAGATCCATCAGGGTATCACCTCCCCAGCGACAGCTCCATACGGCCTTATCTACTTCTTCGTCGATGCTCGATGTCGTAGCTGAATTACCGATGTTGGTATTGATTTTCACTAAGAAATTACGTCCGATAATCATCGGTTCGCTTTCCGGGTGGTTGATGTTGGCAGGCAGTACGGCGCGTCCGGCTGCTATTTCGTCGCGGACAAATTCGGGGGTGATGTAGGTGTCGATACCCAATTCACGGCAGTTCATGTTCTCGCGGATGGCCACATACTCCATTTCGGGGGTGATGATACCTGCTTTGGCATAGGCCATCTGGGTAATGTTTTTACCTGCTTTGGCGCGGTAGGGCAGGGCGATGTGCTCGAAGCGCAGGTGGTCGAGGCTCTTGTCGTCGCGGCGCATCTTTCCGTATTCGGAGGTGATGGAGGGCAGCTGCTCTACGTCGCCCCGGCCGGTTATCCAGCTTTCGCGCATACGGGGCAATCCTTTTTTCAGGTCAATCTCAATATCTGGATCGCTGAAGGGACCACTGGTGTCGTAGACATAGACGGGGGCATTGGGTGTCATCACTTTCTCGCCGTCGACAATTGTCACGGTGGGGGTGAGGTTGACTTTCTGCATTCCTACCTTTATATAAGGATAAAGAGTGCCCTGCATGTAGGCTTTCTCTGCATGAGCGTACGCTCTTTTATCTTGTTCTTTCATTTATGGAATTAAAAATTAAAAGTTAAAAAATAATAGTGGGAGAGTTGCCTCTTTCTCGTTCTTAATTTTTCATTATTAATTATTAATTGTTTAAGAAGGCTGTCAGTGGTGAGGAGGCCGATGCAACCAGGTCGGCTGCTTGTGTGCCCAGTCCGGCTTCGTAGGCACGGCGTCCGGCTATGACGGCTTCTTTGAAAGCGATAGCCATTTCTACAGGATTGCCGGCTACGGCGATGGCTGTGTTCACCAGGCAAGCAGCTGCACCCATTTCCATGGCTTCGGCAGCATGACTGGGAGCACCGATACCGGCGTCTACTACGACGGGCACGTTGCTCTGTTCGATGATGATGCGCAGGAAGTCGCGTGTTTGCAGTCCTTTGTTGGTTCCGATGGGGGCTGCCAGTGGCATCACTGTTGCAGCACCAGCTTCTTCAAGGCGCTTACACAGGGTAGGGTCGGCCTGGCAGTAAGGCAGTACGACGAATCCCAGCTTCACCAGCTCTTCGGTTGCTTTCAGTGTCTCGGTAGAGTCGGGGAGCAGGTAACGAGGGTCTGGATGGATTTCCAACTTCAGCCAGTTGGTACCAAAGGCTTCGCGTGCCATTTGGGCGGCGAATACGGCTTCTTCGGCATTGCGTACGCCCGAGGTGTTGGGCAACAGCTGTATGTGCGGATGTACAATGTGCCGCAACATGTCGTCGTCTTTGTTTTCCAGTTCGATGCGCTTCATGGCTACGGTAACCATTTCGGTGCCCGATGCCAGGATGGCTTGTTCCATTACTTCGTTCGAGTTGAATTTTCCTGTTCCCAGGAAGAGGCGGGAGTCGAACTCACGTCCCGCGATGACTAGTTTTTCCATATCGAGTATTTTTATTTATTGAATTGCGAATTTATTTTTTAGGAGGTATATAGGTCCTCCTTCGGCTAACGGTTCATGTATTTGTCAGGCACGGATTACACAGAATGCATGAACCTCGTTTTTAATTTTTAATTATTCATTTTTAATTCTCGACACACCGACTGCATTTCCTCCACCGGATTATTGGCTCGCAGAATACTACCCGACAGGGCAATACCGCTGATGCCAGTTTCCATTAAGGCGGGAATGTCTGCATTGGTGATACCCCCAATAGCTACTATGGGCAGACTGATGCCTTCCTGCTGCATGTGGCGGACGATGCCGGCGTAGCCTTCCAGTCCCAGTATGGGGCTGAGGTTCTTCTTGGTAGTGGTGTAGCGGAAGGGACCGCACCCAATGTAGTCAGCTCCCGAGCGGTAGTGTGCCCTTACATCGTCGATGGTGTTGGCTGTGCCGCCTATGATGCAGTCATCGCCCAGCAGGTGCCGTGCCTCTGCTATGGGCATGTCGTTCTTGCCCAAATGGACGCCGTCGGCATGGATGCGTCCGACCAGTTCTACATGGTCGTCGATGAGGAAAGTGGCGCCATAACTGTGGCACAGGTCGGCGGCCTCTAATCCTGTACGTATTATCTCGTCGGCTGTGGCATCCTTCATGCGTAGCTGTATCCAGCGGCATCCGCCTTCGAGGGCCAGGCGTACCGAGTCGAGGTAGCTGTATTGATCGGTATAGTGTGTGATGAACTGCAAACGAGCGTTCATCATTCGTTGTTCTTTTTCTGCCATAGGATTTTGAGTTTATGAGTTTTTAAGTTTATGAGTTTTTAAGTTTTTGAGTTTATGAGTTCTTTGGTTTTTAAGTTGTTTGTTTTTGGGTTTTGAGTTAAAGTAAAGCAGTAACTTTAACTTAATAACTTATAAACTCAAAAACTCAAAATTCTTCCATTATCCGCCGCAAGCGGCCTTGATGATGACGACCGAGGCTCCTTCGGTCAGCTGATAATTTTCCCATTCGGTGCGTGGCACCATGCGGTTGCTTACGGCCACGGCTACACCACGGTCGGGCAGCGACAGTTCTTCAGCCAGCTGACGGAGAGTCGTGGCGCGGGTGTCGATTTCCTGATTGTTAACGGTTATTTTCATATGGTTTTAAGTTTTTGAGGTTTTAAGTTTTTGAGTTTTTAAGTTTTTGAGTTTTTAAGTTTTTGAGTTTTTAAGTTTTTGAGTTTTTAAGTTTTTAAGTTCTTAAGTTTTTGAGTTTTGTGGGGAAGTTTTTGAGTTTATGAATTTGCAGGTTCATAAGCTAATTGTTTTACTTCGGACTTTACGCCTTCAGAAACTCAAAAACTTAAAAACTTATAAACTTATAAACTTAAAAACTCAAAAAGGTGCGGGCAGATGCTTTGGTAAGTATGCGATGATATCCAATTCCTACGACAGTGCTAACTGTATCAGGTTCGAGGGTATGATCTCAGCCCGTCGGGGCACCCCTTTGTCTCTCAGCGGCAAAGATAAGGAAAAAAATGAAATATCCGATTGCTTTTTTTCATACTTTTGTCTCTGTTTTTAGTAAAGATGGAACTGTTATGGTGTTGCAAACTCCCGAACTATATTATGCGGCAGCCGGGCTGGTGCTTGTGTGCTCGTCGTTGTTTTGCGCTTTTGTGCGCTGTTTTCATATGTGTCGTCCTTTCGACAAGCAAGAATCCTATTTCTATCCGGCACGCAGGCTCATGACGTTTATTTTTGCCTGTTTTGCCCTGCCGGGGGTATGGCTGTGCCGGATGGACAGTGCGGATGCGTGGCTGTTTGTGCGTGTGTTTCTTGTCCTGTTTTTGCCGGTGGCCGGTATCCTGTCGTTCCGCCGCTATTTCTTTGCCGGTGTGCGTCGCCGCTGGCTGTACTTGGCGGTGGCGGGGGTGCTGCCTTTGCTGCTTATTGCGGTGCTTTGGGTATTCGCCTGGATGGGAGGCGACGTGCTGTGGCGTCGTGCCGATGTAGTTCTGCCGTGTGTGGGTGCTTATGCGCTGCTGCTGACGGTCGGAATGGTGCGTACTACGTGGTGGCTTTGCCTCCAGATACGCAAGCATCAGTACGAGGAGTATTCGAACGAAGACGACTTTCCCATGCGTTTTGCCCGATTGGTAGTTTTCTTTCCTCTTATTTATATTGTAGCCGCCTGGGTGCTTTTCTTTACCGGGAGCCATACCTATAACATGTATCTACAGTTGAGTATTGCCGTGATGCATGTGGTCATCCTGCTGCAGATTCTGCATCCGCAACGGCATGAATGCCGGCAGGCGGTAGGCGAGGCAGAGGCTTTTGTAGAGCAGAAGGTGGAGACATTGCTGGTCGAACAGAAGGCGTTGGAGGATGACGTCCGTTCTTCGTGGAGCCTGTCGGCCGAGGTGAAGGACGGTCTGGAGGTGAAGATACGTGCTGTGTTGACGGAGCAGCAGCTTTACCTGAACCCGAATTTGAAGTTAGATGACCTGGCAGCGGCGGTGAAGAGCAACAGGAAGTATGTGTCGCTTGTGATGAACGAACGTTTCGGCTCGTTCTACAAGGAACTGAACCGGCTGCGGGTCGAGGCTGCCTTGGAGTATAAAAAGAAGAATCCGGCAGCAACCCGCGAAGAGGTGGCTCTTCACAGCGGCTTTGCTTCGGTGAAAACCTATAGCCGCAACCTCGACGCATACCGGAAGGGAAAAGAATAAGAGCCGCACCTGCGGATACCCTCTGCCAGGGCAGAAGGGGAGGACAATGGAACGAAATTCGGCTTATTGTCCCTTCTGCGAGGTATTTTTCCTTAAATTGTCCCGTAAGTTTTCAAGCATTGTCCCGCCGCTTTGGTAGGATTGGTCTAATTTTGACCCGTCTTAACCAAACGAGAATTTGACAGTGCAAACAAGCGTTTATACAGCAGATACGACAAGAGAGAACAGGCACAAAGCCACCCTTTGCGGCATAGGCTTTATGTCTGCTTTTTTTGCGAATAAACGTGCACAAAACTATGCTGAAAATTTGGATATGTGTGATTTTTGTATAAACACACACACACACACACACACACACACACACAGATTCATCTATACCTTATTACAATATAATTATCGCACGCGATACACGCGCGATAATGACGGGCAGGAGCCTGCAAGCCGACGAAGGGAGCGTCTTCTCTCCTCTGCGTGGGTTTGCAGGTTTTTTTGCGTTCCTGTCCTGTCGCTTTCCCCGAATCATCTAAATAAATATTAACGATATGCAAGAGAACAAGAATGAAGAATACACCGGCTTGGGGGCTTACGAGTCTCCACGGTGCGAAGTGATCGAAGTGGAGGTTGAGGCAGGCTTCTTGGCCAGTTTCCCCGACGCGGGGCACGACGGCTTCGGAGACAGAGATGACGACGACATTTGGTAAATTCTTAAATAATAATGATAAGCAATGAGAACAAAGAACATGACCATCGCCGCACTGGCCCTGCTGTTGGCAGCCTGCGGCAACGAAGAAATCATTGAGAACAACGAAAGCGGCAGCACGGGGAAGGTACACATGACCTTCACCGCCGGAATGCCGCAGACACGTACCTCGCTGGGCGAGGACGGCCATGCCGTAAACTGGACGCAGGGCGACCTGGTAGCCATCTACGACGGAACGGAAACCATCTGCAAGTTTGAAGCAACCGAAGTCAGCGGCAGCACCGCCACCCTGGAAGGCGAGGCCAAAGTGACCGATACCTACACCGCCTTCTATCCCTACACCGACGACGGGACGCTGACCCTCGACAACACTGCCATCACCTTCACCCTGCCCGCCACGCAGACAGCCACGGCAGGCGGCTTTGCCAATGGGCTGAACCCCTCGTGGGCACAGGCGACTGACGGCAGCAAAAATCTGACGTTCCGGAACCTCTGCGCCCTGGCCAAGTTCACCGTGGACGCAGAGGGTGTGACGGAAGTTACCCTGACCGCCAACCAGGAAAGCGACGCACTGTCAGGCGGGCTGACCTACACCATCGCCGATGGTACGCTGACCGCCACGGGAAGCGCTTCCCGGTCGGTAACGCTGACGGGAACCTTCACGAAAGGCGAGGAGTACTACTTCGTCGTGGCTCCCGGCACGCTGACGGGCGGCATTACCCTGAACTATATGGGTGAAGGCGGCAAGACATACGTCAAGACCACCCAAAAAGAGGTGACCTTCACCGCCGGAAAGATTACCTACCTGGGCGCACTGGATGCCAACAATTTCACCGAGGCCCTCAATGCGGCGTTTGCCAATGCCGTGGAAGATTTCAACCCAAATATCGGCTGGAGGGCGAACCCCGATGGCACCGTATCCCTGGATGAGTATAACCGAATGCAAATAATAATGAATGGGGGAACTTTCTTGTTTTTGCGAAATAAAAACATTACCAGCCTTGCCGGCATTGAGTACTTCACCGATCTGGAGACTTTGGATTGCATGGATAATCAATTGACTACCCTTGATGTAACCAAGCTGACCAGTCTGAAGGTTTTGGTGTGCAACGATAATCAACTGACTGCCCTTGATGTAACCAAGCTGACCAATCTGACGCAATTGGAGTGCAACGGTAATCAACTGACTGCCCTTGATGTAACCGGGCTGACCAGTCTGACGTGGTTGCAGTGCAGCGATAATCAACTTGTCTCGTTGAATGTCAGTACTTTGAAAGAGCTTGAAATTTTGTGGTGTCATGGCAACAAGATGACGGCTCTCGATATAACCCATAACGCATATTTGGGGGAATTGAAGTGCGGGAACCAGCAAGATAATCAGCAACTGACCCTGACATTGTGGGACACCAAGAAGGAGTTTTGGGACAGGATGTTAGACATGTATTCAGATGAAAACAGCAATGTCACAACCATTGTTAAACCGAGTCCTGTCGAAGCCGGACATAACGACTTCGAGGACGGCGACACCGTAGAATGGTAAATCTATATTACATTGAAATCACTCCCCGAAGTCACCCGTCAAGACTCCCTAGAGTCATGAGGTAAGACTCCCTAGAGTCTCCGGCCATGACTCCCTAGAGTGTCGGGGCAAGACTCGCGGGAGTCTCCAAGGGTTACTCCCGCGATTCGGTAAACAACTGATAATCAATAGTAAAAAAAGCCCTCTTTCCGGACGCTTGCCGGGAAGGGGGCATTATGTATAACTTTTTAAATGGTAAATACTATGTACAAGTACAAATTAGTGAAACGGGGTAATCCTCAAAATGAGAATGCTCCGAAGAAATGGTATGCCTCCCCTCTGAGCGAGACGGCACAGGACGTGAAAGCCATGACGCGCGCCGCCACCGAGAACACCACCGTGGCTCCCAAGGAAATGGAAGCCGCCCTGGAACTGCTGGGCAACTATGCCCGCCAGCAATTGCTGCAGGGCCACACGGTGCGCCTGGGCGACTTAGGCACGCTGCGCATCACCTTCCAGAGCGAGGGCGTGGAAAGCATCACCGACTATCAGGCATCGAGCATGATAAAGAACCCGCGCATCCTCTTCACGCCCAGCAAGGATTTTCGCGAGTCGGTCATCAACAGCCTGCAGTTCGAGAACGGCGGTGTGCTGGAAAACGACGTCAACTACGCCTCGCTGGCCGACTACAAGAAGGCGAAGGGCATCACCGGCGGCACCACCACCGAGCCGGGCGGCAGCAGTGGCGGCGGCACCGAGCCGGGCGGCGAAGACCCGTTAGGATGACGAAGGGCGGGGCACACACCGTACGGAACCACAGAACTTCCACAGAATAATCAGAAACGTGGATGGACACACGGATGTACGCAGAAGAAACGTGAAATCTGCGAAAAACGGCGTCCATCCGCGTTTTTGTTTTGCCTGTTTGCTACGCAATCAGTACCTTTGCCCCTACATAACCAACCGGATGAGCAATGGAAGAAAAATCGGAGATACGCATATTGGAGAAGAAGGGAGTGAAGCCGACGGCCAACCGCATCCTGGTGTTGCGCGCTCTGCTTGCGGCCGCGCGACCGGTCTCGCTGCCCGAACTGGAAGAGGTATTGGAGAGGATGGACAAGTCGAGCATCTTCAGGGTGTTGGGGCTGTTTCTGGAGCATCGGGTGGTGCATACCATCGACGACGGCAGCGGTGCCCTGAAGTACGAACTGTGCGACGGCGAGACGGCCTGTTCCGTGGATGATATGCACATCCACTTCCATTGCGAGGCCTGCCGCCGGACCTATTGCTTCAAGACCCTGCACATTCCTTCCATCGCTCTGCCCGAAGGGTTTGTGATGCAATCAGTCAACTACGTGGTGAAAGGCCTTTGTCCCGACTGTGCCTCGAAGCAGATGGAAGGATGAGTTTCTACAGGAAAGACGTGAAGTTTTGGAAACAGGCAAGGTTCAACGTATGAAAATAAGCACTACCTTTGCGCCGCAATGACGGCAAGCAAGATTGTCCGTCTTCGATTAAAACAAGAAAACAACTATGGATTCTATCAAAATCAACAAAGTGCAGATACGCAATCTGCAAATCGAGGATTACGACCAATTGGCCCAATCATTCACACGTGTATATTCGGACGGAAGTGACGTCTTCTGGACACACAAGCAGATCGAGAAACTGATCCGCATCTTCCCCGAAGGGCAGATTGTGACGGTGGTGGACGAGAAAATCGTGGGGTGCGCCCTCTCTATCATCGTCAATTACGACGACGTGAAGAACGATCACACCTATGCTCAGGTGACGGGCAAAGAGACTTTCAATACGCACAATCCCAAGGGTAATATCCTGTATGGCATCGAAGTATTTATCCATCCGCAATATCGCGGACTGCGTCTGGCACGCCGTATGTACGAATACCGCAAGGATCTCTGTGAGAAGCTGAACCTGAAAGCCATCATGTTCGGAGGCCGCATTCCCAACTACCACAAGTATGCCGACCAGATGCGCCCCAAGGAGTACATCGACAAGGTGCGCCAGAAAGAAATCTACGACCCGGTGCTCACCTTCCAGTTGTCGAACGACTTCCACGTGCGCAAGGTGATGCGAAACTATCTGCCCAACGACGAGGAATCGAAGCACTATGCCTGCCTCCTGCAGTGGGATAACATCTACTATCAGCCGCCTACGCACGAGTATATCAATCCCAAGACCACTGTCCGCGTAGGACTGGTGCAATGGCAGATGCGTGCTTACAAGACGCTGGACGACCTGTTCGAGCAGGTAGAGTTCTTCGTCGATGCCGTGTCCGACTACAAGAGCGACTTCGTGCTGTTCCCCGAATACTTCAACGCCCCGCTGATGGCGAAGTTCAACGACGAGGGCGAGTCGGAAGCCATCCGCGGTCTGGCCGCCTATACCGACGAGATACGCGAACGCTTCATCAAGCTGGCCATCAGCTACAACATCAACATCATCACGGGCAGCATGCCGCTCATCAAGGAAGACGGACGCTTGTACAACATCGGTTTCCTCTGCCGCCGCGACGGCACGTACGAGATGTACGAAAAGATTCACGTCACGCCCGACGAAATCAAGAGCTGGGGCTTGAGCGGAGGTAAGACCCTGAAGACTTTCGAGACCGACTGTGCCAAGATCGGTGTCCTGATCTGTTACGACGTGGAGTTCCCCGAACTGTCGCGCATCATGGCCGACCAGGGCATGCAGATTCTGTTCGTACCTTTCCTGACCGATACGCAGAATGCCTTCAACCGCGTTAAGGTCTGTGCCCATGCCCGTGCCATTGAGAACGAGTGCTTTGTGGTGATAGCCGGTAGCGTAGGCAATCTGCCCCGTGTGCACAACATGGACATCCAGTATGCCCAGTCGGGTGTATTTACGCCGTGCGACTTTGCTTTCCCCACCGACGGCAAGCGTGCGGAGGCCACTCCGAATACGGAGATGATTCTGGTGTCGGATGTTGATTTGGATTTGTTGAACGAGTTGCATACGTACGGAAGTGTACGTAACCTGAAAGACCGTCGGAGCGATCTGTATGAAGTGCGGATGAAAAAACAGTCCCAGAGTTAAGTGCAAAAAAAAAGGCTATCTATCCCAGACAGCCAATCTTTCTTGTTAACCTTAAATCTAATACTATGAAAAACACGTTGCAAAGGTAGCCCTTTTGGCGGAAACTCCAAACTTTTGCTTCTTATTTCGTTGATTTATAACAGGATTTAAGAAAGTGGGTTGCTTTTTTAACGCATGTTTTGAATTTCCGATGTGTGAAGGCAAACGTATCAGTCAAGTGGATTATATTTTCCGGATGAATTTGGCCGGCACGCCACCTACGATGGTGTTGGCCGGTACGTCGCGCGTCACTACAGCGCCGGCAGCTACAACGGCATTTTCGCCGATGGTCACTCCTTGGAGGATAGTGGCGTTGGAACCTACCCAGACATTCTTTCCGAGTACGATGGGAGCCGGATAAGTGATGGGTCTTTCTTCCGGCGACAGGCCGTGGTTCAGCGTGGCAAATACGACGTTGTGACCTATCTGGCATCCGTCGCCCAAAGTTACTCCGCCATGGTCCTGAAAGTGGCAGCAGGCGTTGATGAACACATTTTCGCCCACGGTGATGTTTTTGCCGAAGTCGGTGTAGAAGGGAGGAAATACCCGCAAGGAGGCAGGCACCGTGTAGCTGAACAGTTCGGAAAGCAACCGGCGTACTTCTTCCGGAGTGTGGTAAGCGGTGTTCAACTGGAAAGTGATGCGGCGGGCTTCGTCGCTCATTTCGTTCATGAATTTGAAAATGTCAGGTGTGTTGAGGGCCTGACGGGTCTTTACGTAAGACAAGAAGTCGCTGATATTCATATCGGTATTTTTATTTACTAATTGGGTTCACTTTAAAAAGTCTGTTTCCTATGTCTCTTTATAGTTACTATCACTTTGCTTTGTCATCCTGAACGCAGTGAAGGATCTGTTATCACATAGCCTTTGAAAGAGATCAGGCAACAGGTCTACAAGGCCGGGATGCCCTGCTTGATAGGGCACCGCCTGAAACACCTTGTCAACTCGATCTTGCGAAAGTTGAGTTACTAATTGTTCGGCAAAAGTACTTGTATACCGATGGATGGAATGTGGATGTATTACGGTTCGTTGTATTCATTTTACAGATTCTGTTCCGATCCGTTCTCTCTTTACGGCTAAATTGCCTACATTTGTGGGAAAGTAAAAACGTATCGGTTATGAAAGATGTAATTAAACTGGAGAATGTAGAGCAATACAACGATTTGTTCGGACTGGAAACACTGCATCCGCTTGTCAGTGTGGTCGACCTGTCGCAGGCTACGCGTCATCCCGAACATTTTGTCCTGAACTACGGCGTGTATGCCCTGTTTCTGAAACAGACCCGTTGTGGAGATATCCGCTATGGCAGGCAGACTTACGACTATCAGGAAGGCACGGTGACCAGCTTTGCGCCGGGACAGATTGTCGAAACAACGTTGGAGCAGGGAACACCCCTGAATGCCTGTGGCCTGTTGTTCCATCCCGACCTGATAAAAGGAACATCGTTGGGACAGGAAATCAAACATTATTCTTTCTTCGCCTACAGTTCGAACGAAGCCCTTCATCTGTCGGAAGAAGAACGGAGTGTTTTTCTGGACTGTCTGAAGAAGATACAGATGGAGCTGAATCATCCTATTGACAGGCATAGCAAACGGCTGATTTCGAAGAACATCGAGCTGCTGTTGGATTATTGCATGCGTTTCTACGAACGCCAGTTCACAACCCGTGCTGTCGTGAATAAGGATGTACTGATGCGCTTCGAGGACTTGCTCGACGAGTATTTTGCCAGCGACAAACCTCAGACGGAGGGACTGCCTTCGGTCCGGTATTTTGCCGAAAAAGTATTTCTGTCGCCCAATTACTTCGGCGATCTGGTGAAAAAAGAGACGGGCAAGACTCCTCAGGAATATATACAGACCAAACTGATAGACCAGGCCAAGGAGATGATTGCAAGTACGGAAAAAACAGTCAGCCAGATAGCCTACGAGCTGGGTTTCCAGTATTCGCAGCACTTCAACCGCATCTTCAAGAAAAACGTCGGATATACGCCGGGCGAGTACCGGAAACTGTTGGCCTGAATAAATAAACAATCTTAAAAGCACTGATTTATCCAACTTTTTTATAAATTTGCGCCCTTAAAAATAAAAGTGTATTTAGGAGACATTTAAGATATGAGTAAGAAGTTTGCCGAATATTCGAAGTTCGACCTTTCGGAAGTGAACAAAGAAGTATTGAAGAAATGGGACGAAAACCAGGTTTTCACCAAGAGTATGACAGAACGTGAAGGATGTCCTTCCTTCGTATTTTTCGAAGGACCTCCCTCGGCCAACGGTATGCCGGGTATTCACCACGTAATAGCACGTTCCATTAAAGATATTTTCTGCCGTTACAAGACGATGAAAGGCTTCCAGGTAAAGCGTAAGGCCGGATGGGATACTCACGGACTCCCTGTGGAACTGGGTGTGGAGAAAGCACTGGGCATTACGAAGGAAGACATCGGAAAAACCATCTCCGTGGCCGACTATAACGCTGCCTGCCGCAAGGACGTGATGAAGTTCACGAAAGAATGGGAGGACCTGACACACAAGATGGGATATTGGGTAGACATGAAAGATCCGTATATCACCTACGACAACCGCTACATCGAGACACTGTGGTGGCTTCTGAAGCAGTTGTACAAGAAAGGACTTCTTTACAAGGGATATACCATTCAGCCGTATTCGCCTGCTGCCGGTACAGGACTGAGCTCGCACGAGCTGAACCAGCCGGGATGCTATCGCGACGTGAAGGATCTGACGGTAGTCGGACAGTTCAGAATGAAGAACCCGAAACCGGAGATGGCAGAGTGGGGAACCCCTTACTTCATAGCATGGACTACTACTCCATGGACTTTGCCCAGCAACACAGCACTCTGTGTAGGCCCGAAAATCGACTATGTAGCCGTACAGACTTACAATGGTTATACCGGCGAAAAGATGACGGTTGTTTTGGCCAAGGCATTGCTCTATACACACTTCAATAAAAAGGCGGAAGACATTGCATTAGAGGATTATAAGCCCGGCGATAAACTGATTCCGTTCAAGGTAGTCGGCGAGTACAAAGGTACCGACCTGGTCGGCATGGAGTACGAACAGCTGATTCCTTGGGTGAAGCCGACCGAACTGGATAAGGACGGCAACTGGCAGGAAGCATCGGCCAAAGCTTTCCGTGTGATTCCCGGTGACTATGTGACGACGGAAGACGGTACGGGTATCGTACACATCGCCCCGACTTTTGGTGCCGACGATGCCAACGTGGCACGTGCAGCCGGCATCCCGTCCCTGTTCATGATCAACAAGCGCGGCGAGACCCGTCCGATGGTCGACCTGACCGGTAAGTTCTATCTGCTGGACGAACTGGACGAGAAGTTTGTAGCCGAGTGTGTGGATGTTGAGGCTTACAAGGAATACCAGGGCCGTTGGGTGAAGAATGCCTATGATCCGCAATTCACCGTAGACGGCAAGTACGACGAAAAGGCCGCACAGGCAGCCGAGTCGCTCGACTTCTACATCTGCATGATGATGAAAGCCGCCAACCAGGCATTCAAGATCGAGAAACATGTACACAACTATCCCCACTGCTGGCGTACAGACAAACCGGTGCTCTACTATCCGTTGGACAGCTGGTTCATCCGCAGTACGGCTTGCAAGGAACGCATGATGGAGCTGAACAAGACCATCAACTGGAAACCGGAAAGCACCGGTACCGGACGTTTCGGCAAGTGGCTGGAGAATCTGAACGACTGGAACCTGAGCCGTTCGCGCTACTGGGGTACTCCGCTTCCTATCTGGCGTACCGAAGACGGCACGGAAGAGAAGTGTATCGAGTCGGTAGAAGAACTTTATGCCGAGGTAGAAAAATCGGTGGCTGCCGGTCTGATGCAAAGCAATCCTTACAAGGAGAAAGGCTTTGTTCCCGGTGTATATACCAAAGAAAATTACGATAAGATAGATTTGCACCGTCCGTATGTCGACGATATTATCCTTGTTTCGAAAGACGGTCAGCCCATGAAGCGTGAGTCGGACCTGATAGACGTATGGTTCGATTCCGGTTCCATGCCTTATGCGCAGATTCATTATCCGTTCGAGAATAAAGAACTGCTTGATTCGCATCAGGTATATCCGGCCGACTTCATCGCCGAAGGTGTGGACCAGACACGTGGCTGGTTCTTTACACTGCACGCCATTGCTACCATGGTCTTCGACAGCGTATCTTACAAGACGGTTATTTCCAACGGACTGGTGCTCGACAAGAACGGTAACAAGATGTCGAAGCGTTTGGGCAATGCAGTCGATCCTTTCGCTACGATCGAGAAATATGGTTCCGACCCCTTGCGCTGGTACATGATTACCAACTCTTCGCCGTGGGACAACCTGAAGTTCGATGTGGACGGAGTAGAGGAAGTACGCCGTAAGTTCTTCGGCACACTCTACAACACCTATTCGTTCTTCGCCCTTTACGCCAACGTGGACGGATTTGAGTACAAGGAAGCCGACGTGCCGATGGCAGAACGTCCGGAAATAGACCGCTGGATTCTTTCCGTACTGAATACGCTGGTGAAGAACGTAGACGCCTGCTATAACGACTACGAACCGACAAGAGCCGGACGTCTGATTTCCGACTTTGTCAACGACAACCTGTCTAACTGGTATGTCCGTCTGAACCGCAAACGTTTCTGGGGCGGAGAATTCACACAAGACAAACTGTCTGCTTATCAGACATTGTATACCTGTCTGGAGACCGTAGCCAAGCTGATGGCTCCTATTGCTCCTTTCTATGCCGATATGTTGTACATGGACCTGATTGCCGTAACCGGACGCGACAACGTGGTTTCCGTGCACTTGGCCAAGTTCCCGGTATGTCAGGAAGGCATGATCGACAAGGAGCTGGAAGCCCGTATGCAGATGGCTCAGGACGTCACTTCGATGGTATTGGCATTGCGCCGTAAGGTGAACATCAAGGTTCGCCAGCCGCTACAGTGCATCATGATTCCTGTAGTTGACGAGGAACAGCGTGCCCATGTGGAAGCAGTGAAGTCGCTCATCATGAACGAAGTGAATGTTAAGGAAATCCGTTTCGTGGACGGCGCAGCCGGTGTGCTTGTCAAGAAGGTGAAATGCGACTTCAAGAAGCTGGGACCGAAATTTGGCAAGCAGATGAAAGCGGTGGCAGCACAAGTGGCAGAAATGTCGCAGGAAGCCATTGCCGAACTGGAGAAGGCCGGTTCGTATACCTTCCATCTGGACAGTGGCGATGCGACCATCGAGACGAGCGACGTTGAAATCTTCAGCGAAGATATTCCCGGCTGGCTGGTGGCTAACGAAGGCAAGCTGACCGTTGCTCTGGAGGTCACTGTGACTGAAGAGTTGCGTCGTGAAGGTGTAGCCCGTGAACTGGTGAACCGTATCCAGAATCTGCGCAAGTCGAGCGGATTTGAAATAACTGATAAAATTCGGATCTGCTTATCAAAAAATCAGCAGACAGATGATGCGGTAACCGAATATAAAGACTATATTTGTAACCAAGTCTTGGGAACCTCACTTACGCTTGTGGATGAGGTAGAAAACGGTACAGAGTTGAATTTCGATGATTTCTCTTTGTTCATAAACGTTGAAAAGGAAGTGGCTAAGGCTTAAAAGAGAACCATATTAAGAACCCTAAATAAAATTCTAAAGCTATGGCAGAAAAGACAAGATACTCGGATGCTGAATTGGAAGAATTCCGCGCCATTATAATGGAAAAGCTGGAATTGGCACAACGCGATTATGATTTGCTGAAAGCAAGTCTGACAGGTGCCGATGGAAACGATACAGACGATACATCGCCTACTTACAAGGTGTTGGAGGAAGGTGCCAATACATTGTCAAAGGAAGAAACAACGCGTCTGGCACAGCGTCAGTTGAAGTTTATTCAAGGATTGCAGGCTGCATTGGTACGCATCGAGAATAAGACGTACGGCATCTGCCGCGAGACCGGTAAGCTGATTCCTGCTGAACGCTTGCGTGCTGTGCCTCATGCAACTTTGAGTATAGAAGCTAAAAACAACGGAAAGAAGTAAATGAGTAAAATTCTCACGAAAGGCCGGATAGCCTTGTCCGTTATATTTTCGGTATTGATCATTGACCAGATTATCAAAATCTGGATTAAGACTCACATGTTCTGGCATGAGAGTATCCGGGTGACCGACTGGTTCTATATCTATTTTACCGAGAATAATGGCATGGCTTTCGGCATGGAAATTTTCGGAAAATTGTTCCTGACCAGCTTCCGTATAGTTGCAGTGGCATTCATAGGATGGTTCCTGTACAAGTTTGTGAAGCATGGGATGAAGACCGGTTTCATTGTCTGCATTTCACTGATTCTGACCGGAGCTTTGGGGAATATTATAGACAGCGTATTTTACGGAGTCATCTTCAACGAAAGCACCCATGCGCAGATTGCATCCTTTATGCCGGAAGAAGGCGGATATGCGCCGTTGTTCTATGGTAAGGTAGTAGATATGTTCTATTTCCCTATCATCGAGACCGACTGGCCGCAGTGGATGCCATTTGTCGGAGGGGAACATTTTATATTCTTTAGCCCTATCTTCAATTTTGCTGATGCGGCCATCAGTTGTGGTATTATAGCCCTGCTGCTGTTCTATAGCAAATATTTGAATGATGCCTATCATGCTGTGACAAAAAAATCATGAAAGGAAAGATGCGGATTCGATGGTATAGTATTGCTCTGTCGGTTTTATGTCTGAGTGCTTGTCAGGTGAAAAGACCTGACACAGTGCTGCCAGATGCGACGATGGAGAATGTGCTTTATGATTACCACATTGCCAAGGCAATGGGCGAGGATATCCCCTACAATGACTCGTACAAAAAGGTGCTCTATGTAGAATCCGTCTTCAAGAAGTATGGCATCACTCAGGCGCAGTTCGATTCATCCATGGTGTGGTTTGCCCGCAACCCCGATGCCTTGACCAAGGTATACGAGAAAGTCAACCAACGGCTGAAAGCCCGGCGCGACGGCATCAACCACCTGATTGCCTTAAGGGAAAACCGTCCTAAGTCCTCCCGTCCGGGAGACAGCATTGACGTGTGGTTCGGACAGCGCATTTATCAGCTGACGGGCATGCCTTTGGACAATAAAGTTGCCTTTACCATACCTTCCGACTCCAATTTCCATAGCCGTGACACCTTGCGGTGGAGCGTCCGTTTCCAGATGCTGGGTAAAGCGGCGGATGCGCTTACGGCACCTGTGATGGGAATGCAGGTAGCCTACGCCAAAGATACGGTTATCAGCACCATGCTGCATGTGCTGAAGGAAGGTACGAATACGCTGACCCTGTATGCCGACACGTTAGGCGATATCAAGGAGATCCGTGGCTTTGTGTACTATCCGAAACAGGAGGAAGCCGGCGACTTGCTTCTTGACCGGATTTCGCTGATGCGCTACCATGCGAAAGACTCCTTGCCGGCAATTGCAGCCGATACCTTGCAGGCCGATTCGTTGCGTGCCGATTCCTTGCGGAAAGACTCTTTGCCCAAAGCGAAGGACGATGTGCAGAAGCTGCAGGAAACGCCCTCGCAGCAGGAAGAACGCTCGGAAGAACGTGCACGTCCTCGTCCGGGCGTCAACAATGTGCCGGTTAGCAACAATACTTCTACCCTGAAGTCCGGACAGCGGTTGCAAAAAGCTACCTTAAAGAAGCAGAATGTGGTTCCTTTAAAAACAAGAATGCGAGAAGAATGAAAAGATTTGCCTCGCATTATTTGTTTCTACCAGGCTATGGCTATCTGAAGCAATATGTGGTAGAGGTAGACCAGGGATACGCCGTTCGCATCTTTCCGCTGAAAGAAGAAGTCGAAGACGTCGAATGGCTGCCGGGAGTCATTGCTTTGTTCCCCGAAGGGCCGGACGGCGAACTGGCATCCTATCTGTATTATCCTTTCGACTTCAACGCCATGCAGCCTGTCGCCGGAACTCGGCACAGACCACTGCGGTAGCGATGGCCACATTGAGCGACTCGGATGTTTCGCGGCTGACCGGATAGTTGGGGATATACAGCTTGCGGTTTACCAGTTGTTCTACATCGCGGCCTATTCCTTTCCCTTCGTTTCCCATGATGATGAGCCCGTGCTCGGACAGCGGTTGTTCGTAGATGTTTTTCCCGTCCAGGAAGGTTCCGTATACGGGTACGCCGTTCAGCGAGCGGATCAGTTCAGGCAAATCGGTATAGTGCACTCTGACTCGTGCGATTCCTCCCATCGTGGCCTGAATGGCTTTGGGGTTGTAGATGTCGGCCGTGTTGGGCGAACAGAAAATGTCTTCTATGCCAAACCAGTCGGCCAGGCGCACAATGGTTCCCAGGTTTCCGGGGTCTTGCACGTCGTCGAGTGCCAGGCAGAGTGAATGTTCTACGATTTTAGGGTCGGTCATGTACTGCGGCTGTTCGAATACGGCCAATACCTGTTGCGGAGTTTTTTGCAGGCTGGCGCGTGCAAGCTCTTCTTCCGTCACCTCTGTTATGTCCTGAATGTCCGTCAGATTCTTTTGCGAGGCAAGCCATTCGCGGGTGCCCATCAGGAAACGGCAGTCGAAGTGTCCTAACAGGTCTTCTACCAGCTTGGGGCCTTCTGCCAGAAATACGTTTTCTTCTTTGCGCTTTTTCTTTAACTCCAGCGAATGGATATATTTGATGCGATTCTTGCTTATTGCCATTTTTGTTTCTGTTTCGGTTAATTTGATATGGTTTTGACACAGCCACGTATCCTATTTTCGTGAAACAAAAATACGGGATATTTTTCAGATAATCAAAAACTGTGAACTCTTCCGGCGTTTTTTCTCTGATATGAAAAAATATACTATATTTGTAGGCGTTTTTTTATGCGCCACCTTGATTGACTCCGGAATGAAAAAAGTCTTACGCCTTGCACTGTATGCGGCCATTGTTTTGTTAGGGGCTTCGTGCTCTTCCACCAAGTATGTGCCGGAAGGTTCCTATTTGCTGGACGAGGTGCGCATACATACGGACAACAAGGATGTAAAGCCTTCCAGCCTCTCTCTTTATGTCCGGCAGAATCCGAATGCCAAATGGTTCAGTCTGGTGAAAACCCAGCTTTATGTTTACAACATGTCCGGCCGCGACAGTACGCGCTGGATCAACCGCATATTGCACCGAATGGGAGATGCCCCGGTCATTTACAGCGAGGATGAAACCGAGCGTACAAGGGACGAGATAGGAAAAGCAGTGCGCAACATGGGCTATATGGGCGCCACCGTTGCCGCGGTGCCGAGCTACAAAGGGAAGAAAGTGAAGCTGACCTATCGGGTGACGACGGGCAAGGCTTACAAGGTGCGTACGCTGAACTATGATATCCCTGATGAAAAAATCCGGAACTATATGCGGCAGGATTCGGCAAAGACGTATCTGAAAGAGGGAATGCTTCTGGATGTGAATTTGCTGGATCTGGAGCGGCAGCGCATTACGGACAACCTGCTTCGGAACGGTTATTATAAGTTCAACAAAGACTACCTTACCTACACGGCCGATACTGTCAGAAATACTTTTCTGGTCGACCTGACGCTGCATCTGTCGCCATACAGGGGAAGCGGCGACGGACAGGCACAGACGCACCGGCAATACACCATCGATAAGGTCAATTTTGTGACCGACTACAATGTGCTTCAGTCTTCGGCCTTGAGCAGTATTGAGGTAAACGACTCCGTGCACTACAAAGGCTATCCCATTTACTATAAAGACAATCTCTATCTGCGGCCTCGGGTGCTGACCAACAGTTTGCAGTTTACTCCGGGCAGCCTGTACAATGAGTACGACGTTCAGCGCACTTATGCCAACTTCGGGCGTTTGCAGGCACTGAAATATACGAATATCCGCTTCTTCGAGGTCCAGCGGAACGACAGTGCTTTGCTGAACGCTTATGTGATGTTGACCAAGAGCAAGCATCAGTCTGTTTCGTTCGAGCTGGAAGGAACCAATTCGGCGGGCGACCTGGGTGCAGCCGCTTCCGTCTCTTTCCAGCACCGCAACCTGTTTAAGGGCTCGGAACTGTTTATGGTCAAGCTGCGTGGGGCATACGAAGCTGTGTCCGGTCTGCAAGGCAGTTATCGTGACGAAGACTATACCGAACTGGGTGCCGAAACGACCATCAACTTTCCGCGTTTCCTTTTCCCGTTCCTGTCGTCCGATTTCCGTAGGAAGATAAGGGCCAGTACGGAGTTCGGCTTGCAGTATAATTATCAGTTCCGTCCCGAGTTTACCCGTATCGTAGCTTCGGGCAGCTGGAGCTACAAGTGGGGAATGCAGCAGAGCAACATGCAGCATCGCATCGACCTGCTCGACATCAATTACCTGTACATGCCTTGGATTTCGCAGGAGTTCGAAGAGCAATATCTGGAAAAAGATGAAAACTATATCCTGAAGTACAATTACGAAGACCGGTTGATAGTCCGTACGGGCTATAGTTTTGTTTACAACAGTGCGGGGCGTGCCTTGATGAACAATACCTTGATAGGCGATTCGTATTCGGTACGTTTCAATATCGAGTCGGCGGGCAACCTGTTATACCTGTTGGGACGCACGGTAGGCATGAAAAAGAATGAGAACGACGAGTATACGCTGCTCAACATCCCGTTTGCCCAATACGTGAAGGGAGATATTGATTTTGCCAAGAATATCATGATCGACAATCGCAACTCGCTGGCCTTCCATATTGGTGGCGGCATAGCGGTGCCCTATGGAAATGCTACCGTAGTTCCGCTGGAGAAGCGCTATTTCTCGGGAGGTGCCAACAGCGTGCGTGGCTGGTCGGTGCGCAATTTAGGACCGGGTTCTTTCCCCGGCGACGGCAATTTCCTGAATCAGACAGGCGACATCAAGCTCGATGCCAGCATCGAATATCGCACCCGCCTGTTCTGGAAGTTCCGGGGCGCGGTGTTTGTCGATGCCGGAAACATCTGGACGTTGCGCGATTATAAGGACCAGCCCGGAGGTCAATTCCGCTTTAACAAGTTCTATAAGCAGATTGCGGTGGCATACGGATTGGGGTTGCGCCTCGATCTGGACTTTTTCGTGTTGCGTTTCGATGGAGGTATGAAGGCGGTCAATCCCGCCCAGGGGGCAGAGCGTTATCCCATTATCCATCCCGATTTCGGCCGCGATTTTGCCTTCCATTTTGCCGTAGGTTATCCCTTCTGATTTTTCCCCAGTTGGGGAATTATTTTTTCCCAGTTAGGAAATCATTTTTTCCTAGTTAGGGAATAATTTTTTCCCAGTTAGGCGTTTTCCGTGTAATCCGTGCCTGAGGAAAATTGCAAGTAATACTCGTGGAAGTTGCAAGCAATACTCGTGGGAATTACATGTAATACTCGTGGAGATTGCTTGTAATACCCGTCGGCTTTCCTTTCACAACCCGGCAGCATTGCTTGTTAATCTCGGCGACATTGCTTGTTACGTCCGACAGCATTGCTTGTTACGTCGGCTAACTACCTATATCGCGCGGCTAAAGTAGGTAGTTACGGTCGCCAAGTGGCACTTTGGGAATGAAAAGTGAATAATTGGAAATGAATAACGTGGGTGAAAGATGGATACGCGGACGACGCTGAATGGGCGGATTCACACGGATAAAAATAAGAAAAGGGAAAAATGGGTTCACGCTTTCAACAGGAAAAATCTGCACTGATAATCAGTGATATATGGTGAAAGATAAGTTTCACGTTCATTCAATTAAAAATTAGAAATTAAAATCCGCGTTCCGTCTCCGCGTAATCTGGGGTAACAACTCTGCTGTAAAACAAATGAGATTGTTTGGAATTCTACAGGAATTTGTTTTTCTTTGTATAAAAGATTGTGGAAGATGAAAACAGATGTTCTGAATCAGTTGAAGGATGCTTTGCGGAAATTGCTGCCGGAAGGTTCGCATGCATACTTATATGGTTCCCAAGCACGTGGTGATGCTCGTCCCGATTCCGATTGGGATATCCTTATATTGTTGGACAAAAATAAAATTGAAGCCGAGGATTATGACAACGTGTCTTACCCTTTGGTGGAGTTAGGTTGGTCACTTAATGAATGTATTAGTCCCGTACTTTATACGGTAAAAGATTGGATGAAGTATCACTTTACACTTTTTTTCCATAATGTGAAGGACGAAGGTATTTTATTGGTATGAGTTTGAGTGAAGAGGATATTAAGGCGATTGTGTTTTATCGTAAAGAAAAAGCTTACGCAACATTGCGTGAAGCTGAAGACATGATTGCATCGAAGCATTGGAATTTGGCAATGCAACGCTTGTATTATGCCTGTTTTTATATGGCTTCGGCTTTGTTGCTCAGTGCAGGATTGAAGTCGCAAACACACAATGGTGTTGTAGGACAATTGGGGATGCATTATGTTTCACAGGGGCTTTTAACCAAAGAAGAGGGACGATTGTATTCGCGTTTGTTACAGAATCGTATAACAGGGGATTATAATGATTTTTTTGATTTTACAGAAGAGGATGTGCTTCCTTTGGTAGAACCGGTTCATCATTTGCTTGACAGGTTGAAAGATTTAATCGCTCTGAATAAATAACTTTGCATTCTCCGTGTTGCACTTACCACAGATAATCCAGAATTACACAGATTTATTAATATGTCACCCTCGTAGAGACGCAAAATTTTGCGTCTGCGTCTCCCCATGACCGTAAGCGTGGAGACGCTTACAATTAAAAATTAAAATCCGCGTTCATCCGCCCATTCCGTGTCGTCCGCGTATCTATCTTTTCGCCTATCTATCCTTCACCGCAACGCATTAATTCTTAAAAGATTACGGTGAAACTTCACCCCATAAACGCCGTGAAACTCTGTGCTTTCTGTGGTGAGTCGGAAATAAAAAAATCGTATCTTTGCCACCAAATAAATTCACCGACATGAAACTGACGCATTACCTCCTCCTGTTGCTCTGCTTGTGCTGCCTGTCCTGCGGCTCGCGCACGGACTATCCCAATCTGCTTGTCAAGGCGGACAGCCTGATAGATGCCCGTCCCGACAGTGCCTTGACTCTGTTGCATAGCATCCCTCCTTCGGCTCTGGAAGAGGGCGACCGCATGCGTCACCGGTTGCTGACCGTGGAGGCGGAATGCCGCAACGGACAGATGCCGGCCAGCGACTCATTGCTGTTGCCGGTCATCGACTATTTCCATCGTACCGGTGATGTCTTTTGGGAAGCGCGGGGCGAGTACAACCGAGGATATATTCTCCATAAGCTCCGGCAAAGTGGACAGGCCTTGGAAATCTTTCAGCGAGTAAAGATACAGATGGAACAGTGTGGAAATACCTGGTGGTTAGGACGGACGTATGGAAGGATAGCCTATATCTATCACAGTCAGGGGATGTATTCGCAAGCCGATTCCCTTTATAGGAAAACAGAGCAGTTGGCTGTACAAGTGGGAGATACTGCATTGTGGTTAGAAACATTGGATAGGAGGAGCGTCCATCTGATAGCTCAAGGAGAGGAACATTACCGGGAAGCGGAAACACTGTTGTTGAAGGCCTGTTTATTGGCTCGACAGAAAAAATTAGTAAAATACCAAAGTAATTGTATGGAGACTTTGAGTCTGTTGTATAGTTATATGCAGGATGGTGAGCAAGCCTTACGGTGTGCCCGGGAAGCTTGGAGGTTAGAACCGGATACCGCACGGAGGTATATGTCCAGTTTGCTGATAGGTGAGGCTCATTATAAACTGAATCATTATGACTCCGCTATGGTTTGGTTGGAAAGGACGGTTGCGTGTCGTCCTTCTCTGGCTGTCCGTTCGGCGGCCTACATGCGTCTGGCAGATATTGCCGAAGAACAGGGGGATGCGGAAAAGGCGTTGGCCTATCAGAAGAAGTATCAGCAGACCGAGAACGAACTGACAGAACAGTCGCAGGTAACCGAAATCCGTTTGACAGAGCAGGTGCAGACACATCGGCAGGAACAGTCGCAAATGAAGCGGCTGATTCTGATTTGTCTGGCGGCAATTGGTGCATTGGCCGTTTGCATTGTGCTGTTGTTGGGACGAAGAGCCAAAGAGCGGAAACGTCTTCGCGGGCAGATGGATGCACTGATGAAGTTCTGGTGGAGGGAACATCGGGTGCTGTTGTCCGCAGCCCCGTCAGTGGTTGAGCCGGAAGTCCTCTTACTGCCTTTCAATGAGCCGAAAGAGGTGCACCCTCTGATCGATTTTGACGACTTGGTCGGTCATCTTCGCGAAACGGAACTATATGCCAAGGTGACCCGTATTCTTTCTTATCACCAATCCTACAACGATTATGAAGAACATTTCACGGTAGAAGATCAGAATGAACTGCTTAACCTGATTAACCGTTTTACGGACGGTTTCATCACCCGTCTGGAAAAACAAGTTTCACTTTCCGAAAAGGACCTTCGTTTTTGTGGTCTCCATCTGTTGGGCTTGTCCACACAGGACATCGCCATTCTGTTGGAAAAAGACCGCTCCGGTGTATATAAACGTCAGAAACGTCTCCTGCATCAATATTTCCCGGATGCAGGCGATGAAAAGTTGGAAAAGGTGTTGAAAAGCATCAAATAGCCCCAGTTCCACACCTTTTCCACACTTAAAAGTTTGTGGAAAACTGAAAATTCCACAAAAATTCCACAAATTCAGTGTTCCCCATAGGCTAAATTTGCAGTATCGAAAATCAAAAAATAATACTGAAAATGAAAACATTGATTCTGCTTTTAATTTCTTTATGGATGGGTACGTTGCCCTTCTATGCCAAGGACGGGAATACTTCTTCGACTACAACGGTAACAAATACGGAAAAATCGGATGTAAAAAAGATACCGTTGAATGTTCAGCATTCGGATGAGAGCGCATATTATTCATTATTATTTCCTGTTGCTTATGCTTATTTATATAACAAAGTAATAAGCGTAGACCTTAGTGAACTACCCGGTACTTTTACTGTCCGTATCATCAGTTTGTCCACAGGAAAGGAAGTTGCTTCGCAAACGTTTTGCGAGTTTGTGGAGATTGATTTAAGTGCTTGTAGCGGTGGGGACTATCAGCTCGACATCATGTCGGAGGATGAGTGGTTGCAAGGAGAATTTACGTTATAACCCGACTTTAATTATCCGTTTGTATGTCCGTTGATGCCCATACTGTTTCTTTACTTTATCGCTACTTGCGGATGCTTTCCGTGCGGGTAGGCCGTGGTACAGTCGCCCGCCTGCTTGCCCATCCCTTGGGCAACAGCATGCGGGGACTGAGCGACGCGCTGGACGAATTGGGAATACGGAATGCCGTTTATCAGCTTCCGCCGGAATATTTCGACCAACTGGAGGCGCCGTTTATAGCAGTGACCCGACAGGCGGAAGTGCCTTTTTGCTTGGTGGAGCGAATAAACGGGACCTCGTTGGCGGTGTACACACGTGGCAGGCGGATAAGAGTAGAACGCGAAGCGTTTCTCCGTACTTGGACGGGAGGTGTGCTGGTGGGCGAAGTGACGGCTGAAACACAGCAGGACAGCTACTTCTTTTTTCGGAACGTGGCTTACTGGATCTGTCGTTACAGTCTGTTGGGAGCAGGTATCTTGGGAACATTGCTGGTTGTCGGAACGTCGTCGTCTGTGGCAGGAGCTTTGTATTTATTTACGCTGTGTGCAGGCATGTTCGTTTCTTCTGCTATCTTGTACAAAGAGATGTCCAACCGGAATTTCTTGCATCGGTTTTGTCACATTGGCACGACAATCGATTGCAATGCGGTGTTGCAGTCCAAGGGTGCCCGCCTGGCGGGTATGGGCTTGGGCGAGCTTAGTCTGTTCTATTTCAGTACGTTGCTGCTGTTTGCGCTCTGCCATCCTCATGGCTTTGGGTGGCTTGCTGCAGGCTGTGCTTCGGCAGCGTTAGCTTTTACGGTTTATTCTATTGTTTACCAACTGTTTGTAATAAAGAAAGGATGTATGCTTTGCCTGATGGTTTGTCTGATTGTATGGCTGAATAGCTTGGCGTTGTATTTGCTTTGGAGCGATGAAGCTCGCTTTACGCCTGCCTTTACAGCTTGTGTCGCTTTGGCTCTATCGGCAGCCTTTTGCATGGCTGTATGGCAGACTGTCAAGCGTCAGATACGGATCGGGCAAGAAGCGGTGGAGGGGAGGCAACGGTTAAGTTCCTTGTTCAATGCGGAGGCGTTTAAGGCATTGTCAGGCATTCAGCCCCACATTGGCGAAATGCCGGACAGAGGCATCTGCCTGCACAACGGACGAACCGGTGGTGATGAAGTGTTGATTGTGACCAATCCTATGTGTAAAAACTGCGCCCGTGTGCATCCGTATTTGAAAGATTTGTCGGCTCGGGCTTCGGTGTCGTTGATTCTTCTAACGTTTCCGGGTGACAAGATAGGCAGGGAAGTTGCCCTCAGATTGATTGCTGCCTGGCAGATGGAAGGATGGGATAAAATGATAGAACTATTGGAAACGTGGAGCACAAAACACGTCCTTCATTCCTTGCTTTGTTATCCCGTTACCGAGAAAGCGGAGCAGATGTATGAAGAACATTTACGCTATGCCATCGGGCAGCATATTACCAAAACTCCTTCTGTGATTGTGCAAAAGGGGTATGTACCGGAGGTGTATCGGATAGAAGACTTGAAATATGTATTGACATAAAGATATAACTTCATGAAGTATCTGTATAGGCACAGTAAAAGCCTAAAATTAACGTGAGTTCGATGAATTTAGAATAAGGCAAGCTGTGTATCCAATGTGCGTTGTACATGGATGCAAGGCTTTTTAGGGAACACGCAATAAGCGGCAATTGCCCCAAGCATGTTTACTATGAAATTCTCAAAACTCCTGTGCCTTGAATGCTCCACTTGTGCGATGTTTTTCAATTCGTCATTCACGGTTTCAATTATAGCCCTCTTTCTGAGAAGAAGCTTGTCGGAGACACTCATCAACGCACCTTTCATGTTGCTTTTCAATTTTGTGATAAGTTGTATGCCATCGACAAAGAGCCTTTGGAAGAGATTCTTTCCGATATAGCCTTTGTCACCGACGAGCTTTCCGTAAATGAATTCAACAAAAGCCTTGTACTCAAGCGGTTTGCGGTCATCTACGTCACCTGGAGTTATCATGAAATTCAGAATCTCGCCCTTCTCGTTGCAAATCAAGTGCAGTTTGAAGCCAAAGAACCATCCCATGGAACATTTGCCTCTTTGCGCAATGCCCTTGAATACTTTGTGGATATGTATCCTTTGGTTCCTACACACCCTCAACGGAGTGCTGTCGACAAAGCTTATGCCTGTACACTTACCCAGCAATACCTTCTTTATAAATAAGGCCAAGGGGACGGCAACCTGCTTTTCAAGTTCCACGAAGCGGTTGTAGGAGACAACCTTGGGGAAGAGGTGGCGAAGGTGCTTGCAGACTTTTTCTACATAAAAATGCTTTAGGCAACGATAACCAGAGTCATGAAACAATATCATAATAAGCATAATTTCAGACTTTGACATGGTTGAATCGCGGTGATAAGCACGCTTATTATCAGATTTCAATGTGTATTTCTTCATCATAGCATCAAAAAACTTGCAGAAATCGTCTGCCATACAAAATAATTCTGTAACTTTGTCCTCGGTGATCATAGCGATTATTGTTCGTAAGTCTTTGTATTTTAGCACTATAAAGTTACAGCAATTTTCGCTAATCACCAAATCTTCAAACACTTATATTTCATCGAACTCACGTTATATTACAATGCCGAAGGTGACTATTACGTCTGCCCGATGGGGCAACACATGGAACGTGTCGGTACAACGCGGTCAAAGACGGAAAGCGGATATGTCACCGAAAGCGCACGCTACAAGGCACAGCGTTGTGAGGGATGCCCGCTTCGGGGAAGTTGTTTCAAGGGCAAGGGGGACCGGATAATCGAAGTCAACCACCGTCTGAACGAATACCGGCGGAAAGCCAGGGAGAGGCTCACGTCAGAAGAGGGAATCAGGCACCGGGGACGGCGGTGCATCGAACCGGAAGCCGTCTTCGGGCAGATGAAATACGACATGGCGTACAAACGTTTCCGCCATTTTGGTATTGACAAGGTTAAAATGGACTTTGCCTTCTTTGCCATTGCCTTCAATCTAAAGAAAATGTGCTCAACAATGGCAAAAAGGGCCATTAATGGAGGATTTTGCCCAGAACAAAAACCAATTACGGGCATTGCCATGATTTTGTATGTGGAAAATTCAAAATTTGAGAGAAACTCTCAAAATTTGGCTGCTTGAAGAATTTCCATACCTCTCATAATGAAAAAGAGGGCGTGTCAAATATTTCTCAATTTGATACACCCCCTTTTATATATATATGATATTTGAACTTTTTATGCGATGCCGTGAGCCGATACAGAAGAATCTATCTTCTTGATCAGACCTTGCAGCACTGCGCCCGGGCCGCATTCTGTAAAGTCGGTTGCACCGTCGGCTACCATGTTCTTTACAGTTTGTGTCCAGCGTACGGAAGCTGTCAGTTGGGCAATGAGGTTCTTCTTGATTTCTGCCGGATCGGTGTGGGGCAAAGCGTCGACATTCTGATAAACCGGGCATTTCGGAGTATGAATCTCAGTAGCATTAATAGCTGCTTCCAATTCTACTTTGGCAGGATTCATCAGCGGGGAGTGGAATGCGCCGCCTACCTTGAGTGGAAGGGCGCGTTTTGCACCGGCAGCTTTCATCAGTTCGCATGCTTTGTTGATTCCTTCGATCGAACCGGAGATTACAATCTGTCCCGGGCAGTTGTAGTTGGCAGCTACGCAAACTTCGCCTTCGGCACTTACTTGTGCGCAGATTTCTTCTACTTTCTCATCGGGCAATGCGATAATGGCGGCCATGGTTGAAGGGTGTGCTTCGCAGGCTTTCTGCATAGCCATGGCGCGGGCATATACTAATTTTAGACCATCCTCGAAACTCAGTGCTCCGGCAGCTACTAAAGCAGAGAATTCTCCAAGCGAGTGTCCGGCAGTCATTTCGGGTTTGAATTCTTCGCCCATGCAGAGTGCAGAGATGACTGAATGGAGAAATACGGCAGGCTGAGTAACTTTGGTCTGGCGCAGATCTTCGTCTGTTCCGTTGAACATGATGTCTGTGATACGGTAGCCGAGAATATCATTGGCTTTTTCGAACAGTTCTTTAGCTAAAGCTGAATTTTCGTACAGGTCTTTTCCCATTCCTACGAATTGGGCGCCTTGCCCTGGAAATACAAATGCTTTCATTTTTATTGTTTTTAGTTACTATATAAAAAGTGCTGCAAAGTTAGGCCTTTTTCTGATAATCACCGCACATATGTGCAATTTTTGTGCAATCCGATTGTGGGCTGTGTTTTTTCAGATACAATAAGTGGTGTATGGGATGGCATACCTTAATCTCGCTTGAATTCCTTATAAATGAGAATGTTTTGTGTTGTTCGTGCTGTATGTTTGCTGGTCGTTCGCGAATACATATATTACATATTGTATTACGTATGATAAGGTTGTGATTTCATATTGTATAATATATGATAACTATTGCTCTGAAAAATAATGCTTTATAACATAATATTTTTTCTGTTTTATATGATTGTATTTTGAAAAAACATCTATATATTTGCAGCGTTTAATCAAAATATCATGTAAGCATGGAACACGAAATGCCATTGGCAAATAATCATATCTCGGTAGATTGTGTAGTAATTGGGTTTGACGGAGAACAGCTGAAGGTTTTGCTTATTCGTCGGATGGGTGAGGAAGAAGGTGAAGTGTTTCACGATATGAAATTGCCGGGAAGCTTGATTTATATGGATGAGGATCTGGATGGGGCAGCTCAAAGGGTGCTGAATGAACTGACAGGAGTCAAAAACGTGAATCTGGTACAGTTTAAGGCCTTTGGCTCTAAAGACCGGACCAAAGATCCGAGGGATGTTCATTGGTTGGAACGAGCCATCCAGTCGAAAGTTGAGCGTATTGTGACCATTGCTTATTTGTCGTTAGTGAAGATTGATCGTACGCTGAATCGTGATTTGAATAATTTGCAGGCGTGTTGGGTGGCTTTGCCGGATATCAAAGATTTGGCTTTTGATCATAATTTGATTATAAAAGAAGCTTTGCTGTATATCCGTCAGTATGTAGAAGCGAATCCGTCTGCTCTGTTCGATCTGCTTCCGCGTAAATTCACGGCTTCTCAGTTGCGTACACTGTACGAATTGATATATGGAAAACCGATTGATGTGCGTAATTTCCATAAGAAAATCGCTTTAATGGAGTATGTAGTACCTCTCGAAGAACGTCAGCAGGGAGTGGCTCATCGTGCTGCCCGCTATTATCGTTTCGATAAGAAAATCTATAATAAGTCCAGACGTTAAGAGGGACTGGGTATATTCCTTGTAAAAACATAGAATTATTAACTTTTAATATAATTTCAAAGTGTATCTATTAGGTTATGACATCGGTAGCTCGTCGGTAAAGGCGAGTTTGGTAAATGCAGAAAGTGGAAAATGTGTTTCTTCTGCTTTTTTCCCGAAAACGGAAGCTGCTATTATTGCAGTAAAACAAGGTTGGGCAGAACAGAATCCTGAAAGCTGGTGGGAAAACCTGAAGCTGGCTACGGAGGCTATTCTCACAGAATCGGGTGTGAACGGAGGAGAAATTAAGGCTATTGGTATTTCTTATCAGATGCATGGATTGGTATGTGTAGACAAGAATCAGCAAGTACTGCGCCCGGCAATTATCTGGTGTGATTCGCGAGCCGTTCCGTATGGACAGCGTGCGTTTGAGACATTGGGCGAAGAACGTTGCCTTTCTCATTTGCTGAATTCTCCGGGCAACTTTACTGCTTCCAAGTTGGCTTGGATTAAGGAGAATGAACCGGAGGTTTACGAGAAGATATACAAGATTATGCTTCCTGGTGATTATATCGCGATGAAGTTGAGCGGTGAGATCTGTACAACGGTATCAGGCTTGTCCGAAGGTATGTTTTGGGATTTCAAAAACAATTGCCTGGCAGAATTTCTGATGGATTATTATGGCTTTGACTCTTCGCTGATAGCTGATATAAAACCGACATTTGCCGAACAGGGGCGTGTTACTGCGGCTGCAGCTAAAGAATTAGGTTTGAAAGAAGGTACTCCTATCACTTATCGCGCTGGTGACCAGCCGAACAATGCACTTTCACTGAATGTCTTCAATCCTGGTGAAATCGCTTCAACGGCAGGTACGAGTGGCGTTGTTTATGGAGTGAACGGAGCAGTAAACTATGATCCAAAGTCTCGTGTCAATACTTTTGCACACGTCAATCATACTGCTGATCAGACCCGTCTGGGTGTGTTGCTTTGCATCAACGGAACAGGTATCCTGAACTCATGGGTAAAACGTACAATTGCTCCCGAAGGTATTTCTTATAATGAAATGAATGTACTGGCTTCTCAAGCTCCTATTGGAAGTGCAGGCATCAGCATTCTGCCTTTTGGTAATGGTGCCGAACGTATGCTGGAGAATAAGGAGATCAACTGCTCCATCCGTGGATTGAACTTTAACTTGCACGGTAAGCAGCATATTGTACGTGCAGCGCAAGAGGGTATCGTATTTTCGTTTAAATATGGTATTGATATTATGGAGGGTATGGGTATTCCTGTGCAGAAAATACATGCCGGACATGCCAATATGTTCCTGAGTTCCATTTTCCGTGATACGCTGGCCGGTGTGACCGGTGCTACCATTGAACTGTATGATACCGACGGTTCGGTTGGTGCAGCCAAGGGTGCAGGAATTGGTGCAGGTATTTATAAAGATAGCAACGAAGCCTTTGCCACACTGGAAAAACTTGACGTAATAGAGCCTAACCAGAGCAAACGTCAGGAATATCTTGATGCTTATGCACGTTGGAAGCATCGTTTGGAAAAGTCTATGAGAGATTAATTTAATTGAAAAGAAGAAGATTTTATTATTAACCCGCTTTCCTGCAAATATATGTAGGAGGCATAAAATATAAAGAATATTATGGCAACAAAAGAGTATTTTCCTGGTATTGGAAAAATTAAATTTGAAGGTGTAGAAAGCCGCAATCCGATGGCATTCCGTTACTATGATGCTGAAAAGGTAGTCATGGGTAAGAAAATGAAAGACTGGTTGAAGTTCTCAATGGCATGGTGGCACACACTTTGTGCTGAAGGTGGTGACCAGTTTGGCGGTGGCACAAAGAAATTCCCGTGGAATGTTGCAACAGATAAAGTTCAGGCTGCTAAAGATAAGATGGATGCAGGTTTCGAATTCATGCAAAAGATCGGTATCGAGTATTATTGCTTCCACGATGTAGACCTCTGCACTGAAGCTGATACCATCGAGGAATACGAAGCTAACCTGAAAGAAATCGTCGCTTATGCTAAGCAGAAACAAGCAGAAACAGGTATTAAGCTGTTGTGGGGTACAGCCAATGTATTTGGTCATGCACGTTATATGAACGGTGCTGCTACTAATCCCGACTTTGACGTAGTGGCTCGTGCTGCCGTACAGATTAAGAATGCTATTGATGCAACTATTGAGCTGGGTGGTACCAACTATGTATTCTGGGGTGGCCGCGAAGGTTATATGTCTTTGCTGAACACTGACCAGAAGCGCGAAAAAGAGCATTTGGCTCAGATGCTGACAATTGCTCGCGACTATGCACGCAGCAAAGGTTTCACTGGTACATTCCTGATCGAACCGAAACCGATGGAACCGACAAAGCATCAATACGATGTTGATACAGAAACTGTAGTTGGCTTCCTGAAAGCTCACAACCTGGACAAGGATTTCAAAGTAAACATCGAAGTAAACCACGCTACTTTGGCCGGACATACTTTCGAACACGAGTTGGCTGTAGCTGTTGATAACGGTATGTTGGGTTCTATCGATGCTAACCGTGGCGATTATCAGAACGGATGGGATACCGACCAGTTCCCCATTGATAACTACGAACTGACTCAGGCTATGATGCAGATCATCCGTAACGGTGGTCTGGGTAACGGTGGTACAAACTTCGATGCCAAGACTCGTCGTAACTCTACCGATCTGGAAGATATCTTTATCGCACACATCGCTGGTATGGATGCAATGGCTCGTGCTTTGGAAAGCGCAGCTCGTCTGCTGGAAGAATCTCCTTACAAGAAGATGCTGGCCGATCGTTACGCTTCATTCGACAGCGGTAAGGGTAAGGAATTCGAAGAAGGTAAGCTGACTTTGGAAGACGTTGTTGCTTATGCTAAGGCTAACGGTGAACCGAAGCAGACTAGTGGCAAGCAAGAACTGTACGAGGCTATCCTCAATATGTATTGCTAATAGATTAAAGTGATATGTAATGGGCTGCGCTTTCTGCCAGTCGGCAGAGAGGCAGCCTGTTTTTTTGTTTATAAACTATTTCTAATATCATTTTTATACCATGAACTATACAGAAAAAGGAAGTAAGGTCTATCTTTTTTCGATTGTGATGGTGGCTGTTATTGGCGGATTGCTGTTTGGTTATGATACGGCAGTCATTTCGGGCGCAGAAAAAGGGCTTCAGGCATTCTTTATGGGAGCTTCGGACTTTACTTACACAGATACGATTCACGGCATCACTTCCAGTAGTGCATTGATAGGATGTATCATCGGTAGTGCCATTTCAGGTTTTTGTGCATCCAATTTTGGACGTAAAAAGTCTCTTTTTATTGCTGGTATTCTGTTCTTCTTATCAGCGTTGGGATCTTATTATCCCGAATTCCTGTTCTACGATTACGGAGTTCCGTCTTATTCGCTTCTTATCGCTTTCAATTTTTATCGCGTATTGGGTGGAGTCGGTGTAGGTTTGGCATCGGCCATTTGTCCGATGTATATTGCCGAGATTGCTCCCAGTAATATTCGGGGTACATTGGTATCCTGGAATCAGTTTGCCATTATCTTTGGTCAGCTGGTGGTTTATTTTGTGAATTTCCTTATTTTGGGCGACAATGCCAATCCCGTTATCAAAGCAGTCGAGGGAGTAAATCAGATTCTGAATCCGGAAGCTGCTGCCTGGACTACTGAAACCGGCTGGCGTCTGATGTTTGTCAGCGAGGCTGTTCCTGCCGGCTTGTTCGCAATACTTGTTCTCTTGGTTCCCGAGACTCCTCGATATTTGGCTATGTGTGGTCGCGATGAGAAGGCTTTGGATATCCTGAGCCGTATTAACGGTGTGACTCAGGCTAAAGTAATTTTGGCTGAAATCAAGGCTACTGCCCACGAAAAGACCGAACGTCTGTTCACTTATGGCTGGATGGTGATCTTTATCGGTATTATGCTGAGTGTGTTCCAGCAGGCTGTAGGTATCAACGCTGTGCTCTATTTTGCTCCCCGTATTTTCGAAACAATGGGTATGGGCAATCCGATGGTGCAGACTGTGATTATGGGTATCATCAACATTCTGTTCACCTTGCTGGCTGTGTTCACAGTCGAAAAGTGGGGACGTAAGCCCTTGCTTATTTCCGGTTCTATCGGTATGGCTATCGGTGCTTTCGGTGTTGCGCTGTCCAATGTGCTGACAGGACTTCCGCCGATGGTGTCTGTAGTAAGTATTATGGTTTATAGTGCTTCCTTTATGTTTAGCTGGGGCCCCATCTGCTGGGTACTGATTGCCGAGATCTTCCCGAATACAGTGCGTGGCGCAGCTGTTGCCATTGCTGTGGCTTTCCAGTGGATATTCAATTTCATCGTTTCGTCTACGTTTGTGCCGATGTACAACATGACGCTGGGCGATATGGGCGAGAAGTTTGGACATATGTTTGCTTATGCTCTGTATGGAATCATCTGCGTGATTGCTGCAATTTTTGTTTGGAAGTTGGTTCCCGAAACCAAAGGCAAGACATTGGAAGACATGACACGTCTTTGGAAGAAAAAATAAGTTTTCCGGTTTTTAGCCGGTCTGATTACAGATAAAAGTTCAATGCCTGGCAGTAAGGACAATCTGTGTCAGGTAGTAAAAAGGGGGTATCCGGACTGTTCGGATGCCCTTTTTTGCATTATAGCGTCTCATTTGGGTGCAGGTTTCGATTTTTAATCGTACTTTTGCACCAATTATGAGTAGAATATTAGCCATAGATTACGGACGAAAACGCACCGGAATTGCTGTAAGCGATCCCTTGCAGATGATAGCCAACGGCCTGAGAACTGTGCCTACGCATCAGCTGCTGTCGTTTATTCTTGATTATGTGAGCAAAGAGCCGGTAGAACGGATATTGGTTGGACTCCCTAAGCAGATGAATAACGAAATGTCAGAAAACATGCAGCGGATTGAGCCGTTTGTACGTTCGTTGAAGAAGAAGCTGCCCGATATGCCGGTAGAGTATGTCGATGAACGGTTTACTTCTGTTCTGGCCCATCGTACAATGTTGGAAGCCGGCCTGAAAAAGAAAGACCGTCAGAATAAGGCTTTGGTCGATGAGATTAGTGCGACGATTATTCTGCAGTCCTATCTGGAAAGCCGGGGAATGCGTGGCTGAAGCTTTTGCTGACAGACGGGGCGGACGTGCCGCGTCGGTAAATGTAGAAATGAAACATTAAAAAAATACACTTATGATTTTACCCATTTATGTATACGGACAACCCGTATTGAGAAAAGTGGCAGAGGATATTACACCTGATTATCCTAACCTGAAAGAACTTATAGCCAACATGTTTGAAACAATGGACCATGCCGATGGAGTAGGGCTGGCTGCGCCGCAGATTGGTTTGCCTATCCGTGTAGTCGTAGTCGACCTGGATGTTCTTTCCGAAGACATGCCCGAATATAAGGATTTCCGTAAGGTTTACATCAATGCCCATATTCTTGAGGTCATGGGCGAGGAAGTCTCGATGGAAGAAGGTTGCCTGAGTCTGCCCGGCATTCACGAGTCTGTGAAACGTGGGGATAAGATTCATGTCAGATACCTGGACGAGAATATGGTCGAACACGATGAAATTGTAGAAGGCTACCTTGCCCGTGTCATGCAGCACGAGTTCGATCACCTGGAAGGCACAATGTTTATCGATCATTTGTCGCCTCTTCGTAAGCAGATGATTAAAGGCAAGCTGAACGCAATGCTGAAAGGTAAGGCCCGCTGCTCTTATCGGGTTAAGACAGTGAAATGATTTACCGGTTCTGAATAGAAAGTTTTGAGATACTAAAAAACTCAAAAACAAACGGAAAAACTCTTTCCTAAGTCCTGTCAAGTAAACGAAATGCATTACTTTTGCTTTCGTATATAAGTATTTGTAAGACAAAATGGTAAAAAAAATATTAGCAATCCTTTTGCTGTTTCCCGCATTGCTGTGTGCGCAAATCAATACAGAGCGAGTAATGACAATTGCCCGAAATGCTTTGTATTTTGAAGATTACGTGCTTTCTATTCAGTACTTTAATCAGGTAATCAACGCAAAGCCTTATCTGTTTGAGCCTTATTTCTTCCGAGGTTTGGCCAAGATTAATCTGGAAGACTTCCAAGGCGCCGAGGCCGATTGCGACAAGGCCATTCAGCGCAATCCTTTTGTCGTAGGAGCCTACCAGATCAGAGGTTTGGCGCGCATCCGGCAAAATAAGTTTGATGGCGCCATCGAAGACTATCAGACGGCTTTAAAGTATGATCCCGAAAACCTTGTGCTGTGGCATAACCTGTCGTTGTGCCATATGCGGAAGGAAGATTACGACTCGGCTAAGGAAGATTTGGGTAAGTTGCTGGCTATTTCTCCCCGTTATACGCCTGCTTATCTGATGCGTGGCGAGGTCTATCTGAAACAGAACGATACCATTCAGGCATTGAACGATTTCGAAAAAGCCATTGAACTGGACCGTTACGACCCAGACGGTTGGAGCGCGCGTGCCATTGTGCGTATTCAGCAGGGCAAGTATAAGGAAGCAGAAGCAGACCTTGATCAGGCCATTCATCTGAGTGCCCGCAATGCCGGCAATTACATCAACCGTGCTTTGGCCCGTTTCCATCAGAATAACCTGAGAGGAGCCATGAGCGATTATGACCTTGCTTTGGACATTGATCCGAATAACTTCCTGGGACACTATAACCGTGGATTGCTTCGTGCGCAGGTTGGCGATGACAACCGTGCTATCGAAGACTTCGATTTTGTTCTTCAGATTGAGCCGGACAATATGATGGCTACCTTCAACCGCGGATTGCTTCGTGCGCAGACCGGCGATTACCGTGGAGCTATCAGCGACTATTCGAAGGTGATAGATGCTTATCCAAACTTTATGGCTGGTTATTATCAGCGTGCCCAGGCCCGTAAAAAGATTGGTGATGCGAAAGGGGCCGAACAGGACGAGTTCAAAATCATGAAGATGCAGATCGACAAGCGGAACAATGCGGCGTCGGGCAATGCAGATAAAGATATGGCCGACAATTCGGATTCTTCCAAAGATGATAGTAAGACTCGTAAGAAGTCGGATAAGAATGTGGAAAACTATCGTAAGATTGTGATTGCCGATGATTCGGAATTTGAGCAACGTTATACGAGCGACTACCGCGGACGCGTGCAGGATCGTAATGTAATTATCAAACAGGAGCCTATGTATGCGCTGACTTATTACGAAAAGGTGAGCGATGTGAAACGTACTGTTCATTTCCACCGTTACATCGACGAACTGAACCGTTCCAAACTCTTCCCCAAAATGTTGCGTATCACCAATATGGAAGCACCGTTGACCGAAGAACAGGTACGTTTCCATTTTGCTCTGATCGACTCGCATACATCGGATATCGTGGCCGATGACCATAATGCCGTAAAACGTTTCATGCGTGGATTGGACTTCTATCTGGTACAGGACTTTGCCAGTTCGGTAGATGACTTTACCAAGAGTATCCTGTTGGATGATACTTTCTTCCCGGCCTATTTTATGCGTGCTTTGGTGCGTTGCAAGCAGCTGGAATACCAGAAGGCTGAGGAAAGTATGGAGGGAGGAAA
The DNA here is from genome assembly GCF_030518095.1 of Bacteroides sp. ET489. Taxonomy (NCBI): domain Bacteria; kingdom Pseudomonadati; phylum Bacteroidota; class Bacteroidia; order Bacteroidales; family Bacteroidaceae; genus Bacteroides; species Bacteroides sp. ET489. The sequence continues at coordinate 9,371 of NZ_JAULLJ010000016.1, read as the reverse complement.
CGCCCCGACAACGGTAGGAGGAACTAACAATAACAATGCGAAGAAATCAGAAGTTACAACGATCGATTATAATATTGTACGCGATGACCTGAACCACGTTGTCGAGTTGGCTCCCGATTTTGTGTATGGTTATTACAACCGAGGAAACGTTTCAACATTGCTGAAAGATTATCGGGCGGCTGTTGCTGACTATGACAAAGCCATCGAGCTGAATCCGGAATTCGGTGAAGCTTATTTCAACAGAGGTCTGGTTCACATCTATCTTGGCAACAACAAGCAGGGACTTCAGGATTTGAGCAAGGCCGGTGAATTGGGTATCGTGTCAGCATATAATGTAATTAAACGCTTTACCGACAGAAGCGAATAACATTTTTTTGCTAAAAAGTGGATTATCAAAAAGAAATAGCTATTTTTGCGCTTTGAAAAATTGAAAAATCAATAATTCTATTATGATAAAGATAACTTTTCCAGACGGCTCTGTACGGGAGTACAACGACGGAGTGACGGGACTGCAAATAGCAGAAAGTATTAGTTCTCGCCTGGCACAGGAAGTGCTGGCTTGTGGCGTGAACGGAGAGACTTATGATTTGGGACGTCCTATTAACGAGGACGCAGAAGTTGTATTGTATAAGTGGGAAGACGAGCAGGGAAAGCATACCTTCTGGCATACAAGTGCCCACTTGCTGGCCGAGGCATTGCAGGAGTTGTATCCGGGCATTCAGTTCGGTATCGGTCCGGCTATCGAAAACGGCTTCTACTACGATGTCGATCCGGGCGAGACTCCTATCAAGGAATCCGATCTGCCTGCTATTGAAAAGAAGATGGCAGAACTGGCCGCCAAGAAAGAAGCGGTGGTAAGAAAAGATATCGCGAAAGACGATGCCCTGAAAATGTTCGGCGATCGTGGGGAAACATACAAGTGTGAACTCATTTCCGAACTGGAAGACGGACATATCACTACCTATACACAAGGTGCTTTTACTGACTTGTGCCGTGGTCCGCATTTGCTCAATACCGCACCTATCAAGGCTATCAAATTGACTTCTGTAGCCGGTGCATATTGGCGTGGACAGGAAGACCGTAAGATGATGACACGTATCTATGGTATCACTTTCCCGAAGAAGAAGATGCTTGATGAGTATCTTGTTCTGCTGGAAGAGGCCAAGAAGCGCGACCATCGTAAGATTGGTAAGGAGATGGATTTGTTCATGTTCTCCGATACAGTCGGAAAAGGTTTGCCGATGTGGTTGCCGAAAGGTGCTGCCTTGCGCATCCGTCTGCAAGACTTCTTGCGTCGCATCCAGAGTCGTTACGACTATCAGGAAGTAATGTGTCCGCCTATCGGCAACAAGTTGCTGTATATCACGTCGGGCCATTATGCTAAATACGGAAAAGATTCTTTCCAGCCTATCCAGACTCCGGAAGAAGGCGAAGAATACTTCCTGAAACCGATGAACTGTCCGCACCACTGTATGATTTACAAGAACTCGCCCCGTTCGTATAAGGATCTGCCTTTGCGCATTGCCGAATTCGGAACTGTTTGCCGTTACGAGCAGAGTGGTGAGTTGCACGGACTGACCCGTGTACGTAGCTTTACGCAGGACGATGCGCACTTGTTCTGTCGTCCCGACCAGGTGAAGGAAGAATTCTTGCGTGTGATGGACATTATTTCTATCGTATTCAAGTCGATGAACTTCCAGAATTTTGAAGCTCAGATTTCTTTGCGCGATAAGGTTAACCGCGAGAAGTATATCGGTAGCGATGAAAACTGGGAGAAAGCCGAACGTGCCATTATCGAGGCTTGCGAGGAAAAAGGTCTGCCTGCCAAGATCGAATACGGCGAAGCTGCTTTCTATGGTCCTAAGCTCGACTTCATGGTGAAGGATGCCATTGGCCGTCGCTGGCAGCTGGGTACAATTCAGGTAGACTACAACTTGCCTGAACGTTTCCAACTGGAGTATACCGGTGCTGACAACCAGAAACACCGTCCGGTTATGATTCACCGTGCACCGTTTGGTTCGATGGAACGTTTCGTTGCCGTACTTATCGAACATACAGCCGGTAAATTCCCCTTGTGGCTGACTCCCGATCAGGTTGCCATTCTGCCTATCAGCGAGAAATTTAACGACTACGCCAATGAGGTAAAGAACAGCCTGAAGAAGTATGATATCCGTGCGCTGGTCGACGAGCGTAATGAAAAGATAGGTCGCAAGATCCGTGATAACGAGATGAAACGTATTCCTTACATGCTGATTGTCGGTGAGAAAGAAGCCGAAAACGGAGAAGTTTCTGTTCGTAAGCAGGGAGAGGGTGACCAAGGTAGCATGAAATTCGAAGATTTTGCAAAAAAAGTCTACGAGGAAGTGCAAAATATGATAAATAAGTGGTAAATTTGCGCCCAATTGCAGAAGCAAGTCTGAAAATGCATTCAGATGACGCTTTTTTAAGATAAAAGAATTTAGTAGTAATAGTAAAAAAACAAACTGGAAGTAAAAGTTATTAATGAAGAATGACAGCTTAAAAGGGCAACACCGGATTAATGAACAGATCCGTGCCAAAGAAGTCCGTATAGTGGGCGATGAAGTAGAATCGAAAGTCTATCCGATAGCGCAGGCCTTGAAGCTTGCCGAGGAACATGAAGCGGATCTTGTGGAGATTTCTCCTAATGCTCAACCCCCTGTTTGTCGTATAATCGATTACTCTAAATTTCTGTATCAGTTAAAGAAACGTCAGAAGGAACAGAAAGCCAAGCAGGTAAAGGTCAACGTGAAGGAAATACGTTTCGGTCCTCAGACCGACGATCATGATTACAACTTTAAGTTGAAACATGCCAAAGGCTTTTTGGAAGATGGTGATAAGGTGAAGGCTTACGTATTCTTTAAAGGACGTTCCATCCTGTTCAAGGAGCAAGGAGAAGTATTGTTACTTCGTTTTGCCAACGACCTTGAAGACTATGCAAAGGTAGATCAGATGCCTATCCTTGAAGGAAAGCGTATGACTATCCAACTTTCGCCCAAGAAGCCGGGCAGCCCCAAGAAGGCTGCTGCTCCGAAGCCCGCTGAAGAACCCAAGAATGTTCAACGCGACGCTGAGGACGAAGAATAATTAATGGAAAAGTGAGTTGCGCCACGGTATAGTGCGTAACCATATTATTAATAATTTAAAAGTTAAAGTAAGATGCCAAAGATCAAGACGAACTCCGGTGCTAAAAAAAGATTCACTCTTACCGGAACGGGTAAAATCAAAAGAAAGCACGCTTTTCATAGTCACATTCTGACTAAGAAAACTAAAAAGCAAAAGAGAAACTTGTGTTATTCTACACTTGTTGACACCACAAATGTTAGCCAGGTGAAGGAACTCTTAGCGATGAAGTAATCGAAAAGTGTACTAAAAGTATCAAAGTTATTAACCGAATGCATTAGCTTTAAGTCTGTTGTTTCAAAGCAATGGCGCTAACATTCAAAAAAAAGAAAAACTATGCCAAGATCAGTAAATCATGTTGCTTCAAGAGCAAGAAGAAAGAAAATTTTGAAATTGACCAGAGGTTATTTTGGTGCAAGAAAGAACGTTTGGACCGTAGCCAAGAATACTTGGGAGAAAGGTTTGACTTATGCGTTCCGTGACCGTAAGGCCAAAAAGAGAAATTTCCGTGCGTTGTGGATTCAACGTATCAATGCAGCTGCACGTTTGGAAGGTATGTCTTATTCCAAGCTGATGGGTGCTTTGCATAAAGCCGGCATCGAAATCAACCGTAAGGTGTTGGCCGATTTGGCAATGAATCATCCCGAAGCATTCAAGGCTATTGTTGCCAAGGCTAAGGCTGCATAAAGACTCTGATAAATTGAAAAACTGATAGGATGCCGACTGCAGATGATGTAGCTGGCATCTTTTTTTATGCCTATACGAGAGAAAAGAGGGGCTGAAACGCACAAATTTGTTCAATTGCTTGTTTCTTTCACATAAACTTCTTATCTTTGTTATAGAAAAAATAGCCGCATTGATTGGATCGGGAAACTCATCAATTTTTATGAAATACCGAGACAAGCTTCGCTTCTCAATGGCGGGCCACGCCCTTCGGGGTAACCTTTGAGTCGGTGGATTACAAAGAGGACGAGCACTCAAACCATGTCATTCGGAGTTTCATCACATCATCGGTGCGGCTTTCTTATAAAAAAGGGAATGTGTCAGGTTGGCGCATTCCCTTTTCTTTTCGTTCGTTTCAGGATCATTCTGGCCCGCTTTTTCAGGTAGAAATAGGCCCTAACTAGACTCTGTTTTTTCCCAGTTAGGGAATAAAAATTCCCCAGTTAGGAAAAAATTTTTTCCTAACTGGGGAAAAATTGGGGGGGGAATTACTTACTTTTCTTTGTTGTCGCGCAAGTCTCTTACCCGGACAGCTTTTCCTTCGCTCTGAGGCAATGAGCCTTTTTTTACCAGTTTCACCTTGGGGGTGACCAGTATTTCGTCTTTCAGCTGGCGGGTGATGTCCTTGCGTATCTTTTCCAGTTCGATGTAATTGTCGGTCGACAAGTCGCTGAGTTCTACCTCTACAATCATTTCGTCCTGATTGTCCACTGTTTCCAGGGTGATGAGGTAGTTGCTTCCCAGCTGCGGGAACTGTACCAGAATCTTTTCCACCTGCATCGGGAAGATGTTTACTCCCTTGATGATGAACATGTCATCGCTACGTCCTTTGATGCGGTCAATACGCAGGTGTGTACGTCCGCAGGGACACGTACCGGGCAGGATGCGTGTCAGGTCGCGCGTACGGTAGCGTATCAGTGGCATCATTTCACGGTCGAGGGTAGTCAGCACCAGTTCACCAATTTCGCCATCGGGCACTGGTTCGCCTGTTTCGGGATTGATAATTTCTACCAGGTAGCAGTCTTCCCAAAAGTGCATACCGTTCTGCTCGGTACACTCGAAGGCTACGCCCGGACCGTTCATTTCCGTCATACCAAAACTGTTGTAGGCCTTTACGCCCAGCATGCGCTCTATTTTCTTGCGTTGTTCGTCGGTATGAGGCTCCGCACCAATGACAAGGGTTTTCAGGCTTGTCTGGGTGGGATCCATGCCTTCTTCCTGGAACACTTCGGCCAGACGGATGGCATAGCTGGGGATGGCGTGCAGGGCAGTTGTCTTGAAGTCTGTAATGAACTTGATCTGACGCTTGCTGTTTCCTGCAGCAGCCGGCACTGTCAGCGCTCCTAAACGTTCGGCTCCGTACTGGAAGCCCAGTCCGCCGGTAAACATGCCGTAGCCCGAACTGTTCTGGAAAACATCGGTTTTGCGGATGCCTACCATGTAGAGGCAGCGAGCTACCAGATTGGCCCACGAATCCAAATCGTGTTGTGAGTGTACGATGACGGTAGGGGGACCGGTCGTACCACTGGACGAGTGGATGCGTACTCCGTCTTCGCGCATGTTGCCTGCTACCAGTCCGAAAGGATAGTTGGCACGCATATCGGCTTTGGTAGTGAACGGTATCTTGCGTATGTCTTCCAGGCTTTGAATGCTGTCTGGCGTGATGCCGTGCTCCTGGAACACTTTCTTGTAATAAGGGGCATGGGAAGCGATGCCTATTGTTTTCTTTAGTCGTTGCAGTTGTAATTCACGGAGTTTTTCCCGTGGCATGGTTTCGATTTCTTCTTCCCAGTACTTGTCATTCATGGTTCTATTGTATAAGTTTTTCTGCTATTTCTTTGCCTGCTGCCAGTGCTTTCAGGTTCATTTCCAAAATGGCATCGCCCTTGCGCTGGAAGATTTCGCGTACGCTTTCCTGCATGGTAGCGTAGTCGATGCCCAGGAAGGGGATAGTGGCTCCCAACAGCACGATGTTGGCCACACGGGGCGAACCGGCTTCCTTGGCTATCTCGCTGACGTTTACCACAATTTTGTGCGGCAGCTTGTCAAGTTCGGCTTTGAGGGCTTCTTCGCTGGGGTAATTGGGAATGTTGACAAAGGGAACTGCATTGGTCACCAGCCAGCCTTCGTGATTCAGGTAGGGCAGATAGCGCAAGGCTTCCATAGGCTCCAGCGAGATGATCAGGTCGCACTTGCCGGTCGGAATCAGGTCGGATGCGATGGGCTGGTCGCTGATACGCAGGTTCGACTGTACGTCTCCTCCGCGCTGGCTCATGCCGTGTACTTCGGCTTGTTTCATATACAAGCCCTTTTTCAGGGCAGCTTTACCGATAACGGTGGCGATAGACAGGATGCCTTGTCCTCCTACGCCCGAAAGTATGATGTCTTTTTTCATGGCTTTACTTGTTACGTTTTTTGCGTGCTAATGTCTGTATACACTCTCTGCGGGGGATGATGACCGATACTCCGTGGTATTCAATTTCCTCGCGTATCACTTGCTTCATTTCTTCGTAGTTCTTCTTCAGAGGCACTACTACGCGGATGTGTTCCGGTGCTACACCAATGCCGGCGCAGATGGCTTCCAAACGTCCGGTTCCGGCAGAGTCCTGTCCACCTGTCATGGCGGTTGTTTCGTTGTCCGAGATGACGATGGTGACGTTGGCATTCTCGTTGACACAATCCAGCAGACCTGTCATGCCCGAGTGAGTGAAAGTCGAGTCACCGATGACGGCTACCGATGGATATAATCCTGCATCGGCCGCTCCTTTGGCCATGGTGATAGAAGCTCCCATATCTACACACGAGTTGATGGCGTGGAAGGGTGCGTTGGCTCCCAGTGTATAGCAACCGATGTCGCTGAATACCTTGTGCGAGGGATATTCTTCTTTCAGCACCTGTGTCAGTACGGTGTACATGTCGCGGTGTCCGCAGCCTTCGCACAGTGCGGGCGGTCTCATTTCTACCAGTGACGGAACGCTGAATTCAGCCTTGTTTTCCTTGCCTACGGCACGTGCCACACTGTCGGGGGTCAGTTCGCCGTCGGTCGGCAGTGTACCGTCCAGTCTTCCTTTCACTTTGACGCCCAGTCCCAGATAACCTTTCAGCTGCTTTTCTACAAAGGGTTGTCCGTCTTCCAGCACCAGAATCTCTTCGCATTCGTTTATCAGCTGTGTCAGTTGCTTTTTGGGCAGCGGGTACTGGCCTATTTTCAGCACGGGATATTCGCAGCCTTCGGGATAGCTTTCCATCAGGTAGTTGTAGCCGATGCCACAAGCTACGATACCCAGTTTCTTATTGGGTCCGTCAATGTATTTGTTGAAGGGAGAATTTTCGGATGCTTTTACAAACTCGTCCTGTTGTTGTAGCAGGGCTTTGTAGCGTTTGCGGGCATTTCCCGGCAACAGGATGAACTGACGCGGGTCGTCGCTGAAAGCCAGTTCGTTCTGAGCCTGTTGTTCCTTGCGTTCTACGCCCGAGCGCGAATGGGCCAGACGGGTAACGATGCGCAACAGCAGGGGTTCGCCCGTCTGTTCGGAGAAGCGGAAACCTTCGTAGGCCATGTCGTAGGCCTCCTGCTGACTGCTGGGTTCGAATATAGGTATCAGTGCAAAGTCGCCGTAGAAGCGGCTGTCCTGTTCGTTTTGTGAAGAGTGCATGCTGGGGTCGTCGGCTGCCACGACTATCATTCCGCCTTTAACACCAGTCATGGCTGCATTGATGAAACAGTCGGCTGCCACGTTCATTCCTACATGCTTCATGCAGACCAGCGACCGTTTTCCGGCAAACGACATGCCCAGTGCAGCTTCCATGGCCGTCTTTTCATTGGAGCACCACCGGTTGTGGATGTTCCGTTCGGCCGTTATAGGCATCATCTGTATGTATTCGGTGATTTCAGTAGACGGAGTGCCCGGATAGGCGTAAACGCCCGAAAGTCCGGCATCCAGTGCAGCTTGCGCTATGGCTTCGTCGCCAAGTAAAAGTTGTTTGCTCATATCTGTCTTTTTTAGGTATTAATTTAAAGTCTTTGAAGTTAATGGGTGGCTGTGAAACCGTCCTGCTTCAGGCAGGCGATGCCATCCTTTAGCTTCTTAACTTCTACAAGCTTTGCAGAACTTGCGAAACTTGTGTGGTTGTTTTTTCGGTTAGTTAACCGCAAATATAAGCTTTTGCTTTTACATAAGAACACAAAATCACTTAAAAATCTTTCTTTCGTTCAGGGCTTTCCAGTATTTGCGTGCATTTTTCATGTGTTCTGTGTAGTTGGATGCGAAGTTGTGTGTCCCCGAGAAGTCTTCTTTGGCACACATATAGATGTAGTCGTGCTTTTCATAATTCAGCACGGCATCGATTCCGACAGGAGTAGGGATGCGTATCGGTCCGGGAGGCAGTCCGATGTTGCGATACGTGTTGTACGGCGAATCCACGGTCAGGTGCTTGTTGCTGATTCGTTTCAGTTGGAAGTCTTGCAGGGCAAATTTGACTGTAGGATCGGCCTGTAAAGGCATGTCTTTGTGCAGGCGGTTGATGTAAAGTCCTGCTACGGTAGGTTTTTCGGCGTTGTTGTTGGTCTCTTCTTCTACGATGGAAGCCAGTGTGCATACCTCTTCGGGCGTCATGCCTGCGGCTTGCGCCTTTTGTTTTCTTTCCTCATTCCAGAAGCGGCTGTGCTCTTTTTGCATCCGCTCTACGAACTGTTCCGCACTGATGTCCCAATATACCTGATAGGTGTCGGGGATGAAAAGACAGGGCAGGGTCTCTTTCTGATAACCCCACTGCCGGATAAGCATCGTGTCGTTCAGCAGACTGGCTATTTCGGCAGAGTCTATCATGAGTTGTTTGCCTACGTTGCGTGCCAGGCGATCCAGTGTTCTGACGCTACCGATGGTGAGGTTCATAGGCTCCTGATAACCACGGTACAGTCGGCTGAATACGTGGTATGCATTGTCGGCAGGGCGAATGGCATAGCGTCCGGTGCGGATATGCTGGCCGTATTCCCTATAGCGTGCCAGTAGTTTGAAGCCGGACAGGCTGGCAGCTTTGCCTTGTGTCTTCAGCTTGTGGCAGACAGAGTCGATATTGTCGTCGCGGTCGATGTAGATATAGCTGGTTTTCGACGGATGAAACTGGGAAGCCAGTAACAGGTAGTAAGCAGTTCCGGCACATGCCAGTCCAATGAGGACCAGGGCCGCCAGTCCTCCCAAAAGCATTTTCTGTTTCTTTTTCATTTAAGTCTGAATACGTCGATTTTTTGTTCGTAAATCTTTGGAAAGAAGTGTGGCGTTTCTCTCTTTTCGTCTTGAAACAAAAAAAAGAGATGCGGTCACATCTCTTTCTCTACATTTCGAGCCGATAGCCGGACTTGAACCGGCGACCTACGCGTTACGAATGCGTTGCTCTACCAACTGAGCTATATCGGCAATCTCTTTTCGTTTTACGGGGTGCAAAGGTACTGTTTTATTTGGAACTGCAAAAATAATCGCTTGTTTTTTTAGGAACGAATCGAAAAA
>NZ_JAULLJ010000015.1:0-95670 GCF_030518095.1 Bacteroides sp. ET489 | reverse complement strand
ATTCTATAGACAGAGCATTATTTCGTATCAGAGTCGGACAATGTCACTCCGATTTCTTCTATTTCCACAACAGCTGGAGTATCGTCAGGAGAAGTTGCCTCTAACCTGATGAAACGAGCTGTTTCCTCTTGTCCGAACAGTACGGTTTGCGGCAATGGATTGTGCATGATATTGCTGAACTCGCCATTTAGAGGTATCTCTTTCCAGATTTGTCCATCCAAACTGACTGAGAACTTATATCGATAGGCCATTGTTGCTTTGGCTTGCTCGTTCAAGGGCGCGTATGTGAAACCTTTCAAAGATACAACTTTTCCTAAATCTATAATTAAAGGTTGACTGGAAAGTTTTTTCCAAGATGTACGTGGCAGATTATTCCAGTTAGAAGAGACTTGTTCTTCGTTTATAGGAGCTGCATAATAGGCTGCTACGTTGATGATGCGTGCTTCTAATCGTGAACTTTTTATATGAAGTCTTAATGCATCAGCCGTTATCTCAGGGAAGCGGATCATTCGCTTGTAGCCTATAGTCGTTCCTTGACCTATCTGTTTCCATTCTCCATCTACAAGCGCTTCTATATCGAATTCTTCTATTCGTTGGCCATGTGATATGTCTTCTTGCAAAAGAACAACGTTGATTTTTGAACCTGTTCTTAAGTTGTATGTACATTTTTCACCAGATTTCGCTATCCATAACTTTTCCCCGTTTTCTACGGCATTGTTTGCAAAAGTCTGTTGTCGATAAGCTGCAAACTCCTTTAAGCGAGCAATGTCGGCTTCGTGTATCAAGCCTCGTCTGTCGGGAGGTATGTTGAGTAGTAATACAGAATTGTAGCCGACAGATTGGAAATAAATGTCGGTAAGATGTTTCAAACTTTTTACTTTACTGTTTTCCTTCTCATGCCAAAACCAACCCGGACGGATTGATACATCGACTTCGGACGGATACCAGAAAAGTTCGGTTGCATTTTTCAGTATTTCTCTACTGCCAAGATCTTGGGCTTTATTGTAGACTCCCAATCGTTTGTTATTGGCCTCTGAGCGGGCGTAAATTCCTGGGGTCAATACTGTTGCACTCCATTCAGTTTCACGTCCTATGCCTTTTTCGTTGCCTACCCAACGAACATCATCTCCCATGATTGCCATAACAGCTTTGGGCTGTAAGCGTTGGATGGTTTTGTAAAAGGCTTCCCAGTCATAAATTTGTTTTTTCCCATTAGGACCTTCACCGTTGGCTCCGTCAAACCAGACCTCATGTATTTCACCGTAGTTGGTTAGCAATTCAGTCAGTTGTTCTATAAAAAACTGGTTATAACGAGGCGAATCACCGTAGCATTCTGCATTTCGGTCCCATGGTGAAAGATAAACCCCAAATTTCATATTATATTTTGTACAGGCATCTCGTAATTCTTTTACAACATCGCCTTTGCCACCTCTCCATTTGGAAGAAGCTACAGAGTGCCGGGTTGTTTGAGTAGGCCATAAACAAAAACCGTCATGATGCTTGGCTGTGAGTAATACCATTTTGAATCCCGCTTCTTTTAAGGTGCGTACCCATTGCTCGGCATCCAGTTCAGTAGGATTAAATAAGGTCGGATCTTCTGTTCCGTCCCCCCATTCTCGGTCAGTAAAAGTATTGATGCCAAAATGGAGAAAGGCTGTTAATTCCATTTGCTGCCATTCCAACTGTTGGGGAGAGGGAACAAGGCGGGCAGCCATAGATACTTTTTGTTCCATAGTTGCATCAGTTGGAAAAGCAACATGCTTAATATACAGTGTCGTATCTTGTTGAGTATTTCCTGATAAAGAAAAAATGCTCAATAGAGACGACATTGTAAATGATATAATCTTATTCATAACTTTTGTCTGAATAACTAATTAATAGTGGTGATATTTAGGTTTTAAAATATCTTATTTAATAATTACTTCATCCAAATAGATTCTGGATGCTTGCCCTGGCCGTACATGGTCTGTCGGACAATTACCGGGAGTTTCCAATGTAAATCGTACATAACGTGCTGTAGCATTCTGAACTTCTATTTTAAGTTCCTCAATGAAGTTTCCTTCTTTGAAAATCTCAGTATCGGTATAGTTGCGTTCACCTATCGTTGTAAAAGATTGGTTATCTTCGGAAATCTCAACCTTCATTTTTCTGGGTTTGTGCACGCCCATACCATAATTAGTGATGCAGCCAACAGCGCACTTACTAATTTTTTCAGATTTCAGTAAATCGATTGTAAAGGATATAGGTTTAGACATTTCACCTGTATACCATTCAAAGTCGGTTTGTTTTAGACTGCCATGTACTCCATTCAGTAATATTTCAGCTTCTTTGGGAAGACCTTGCAGCTTTTTTGCTGTAGCTTTATTCCATTGGAGTGGTAAAATAAGCTTTTTACCTTTTTGTTTTCCATTAACGAAAGTAGCAGCCTGCAACAGTACGTTGTCACTGATTAATAAATCTTGGTTATATATAGGAGAGGTTCCTATAGGCTCTGTACCATCTAGAGTGTAACGTATTTCAACGTCAGGACGTTCGCACTCAAGTTTCACTTTCAGTTTGTTGTCTGCTGGCACAACTTTATGTTGTATGTTATACATTGATTTGGCATATATAATTCCTTTAGCATCTAAATGATTCAGATAATTGTCCAATGATTTTAGAAAAGACGGCCAGTCTTTGCTGCCACGTACAGACCAGGCTACTTCGGCAACTGCTGCCAGACGTGGAAAGATTTGATAAGTCACATCTCTGGGGGTTGAACAAAATTCTGTCCACATCGATCCCTGTATACCCATCAATAGATTGGCGTATGACGGATCCCAATTTTCTTGTATAGGTTCATAAGTATATACATCCTTTAGTGTGTTATTTCCGAAGTAGGTCAGTGGTTCGAACCATTGTGGTCCCTGATAACGTATCAGGTAAAGTAATCGAGCCGGAGTCATGACAAAAGGATGCCCTTGGGCTGCAGCTTTCAGAGCAGCATTACCGAATCCTTGCCATCCAAAAATAGTAACTCCTTCGGGTAGTTTACTGTTGGTTAATTCGTCCCAACCCATCACTTTTTTCCCTTTTACTTCTTGTACGTATTTACTGATCCGTTGCATGAAGTAGCCTTGTAGATCTTCTTCATTTTGTAATTGTTCTTTTTTTATCCGGGCCTGGCATAAGGGGCATTCTTTCCAATGCGTCTTCCAGGCTTCGTCCCCCCCGATATGAATATACTGGGATGGGAAAAGAGCGGCTACTTCATCGATAATACCTTGCAAAAACTCAAAAGTCTTATCGTTGCCAGCACAATAAATGATGTCTGCATTACTGCCACCAAGTCCAGGAAGTACTCCGATGAACTTCTTAACTACAGGACAAGCGTATTCTGGATAAGCTGCCAAAGCCGCATTCGAATGTGCAGGCATATCAATTTCCGGGATGATTTCGATTTGTCTTTGCTGAGCATACGCGATGATTTCCTTCATTTGTTCTTGTGTATAATATCCTCCGATAGGGGTTGACTCTTCTGGAGAGGGGTTCCGACGATCTGGAAAAGCAAAGTTTTCTCTGTTTACTCTCCATGCTCCAACTTCTGTAAGTCGGGGATATTTTTTTATTTCGATTCGCCATCCATTGTCATCTGTAAGATGAAAATGAAGCTTATTAAGTTTTAGCAGAGCCATGCAGTCTATTATTTTTAAGACTTCTTCTTTAGGAAGAAAATAACGTGAAACGTCCAGCATCAAGCCTCTATATGAAAACCTTGGACCATCACTGATTTCCATTGCTGGTATAGTCCAATTGGTGTCTTGACGTGCCACGCGATTTTCAATTTGTGCTGGTAAAGTTAGTCTTAATGTTTGTACTGCATAGAAGAAACCGCTGCTATCTGCTGCTTTAATCAATATACCGTTTTTCTTTACTTGTAAACTGTAAGATTCGGGTTTCATTGTTTGCTCTGTTTGGAAGACAATGTCTGCATTACCATTTACAACAATCGAAGGAGCAAAACCGCCAGGTAGTATAAATAAAGATGAAAAATATTCAGCTATAGTTTTTTGCTCATCATTCTCAACTGAAATGACGGTTTTGGGTGTAATTGTGAATGTTTCTTTACCTGTGGTCTGCATGTCAAGCGGCCGGGGCACTAAATTTATATTTTGGGACCAGAGATTGCCCTGTACCGCTATACATGTAATGATGAGAAAGAATATTTTGTAGAATACATTTTTACTCATGGTCATAAAGATTTTAAGGTGAAAAGAATAAAAAAGAGTCAGCTACGTTTTATGGTAAGTCCGCTGACTCTTTTTTGTTATTAGTTTATTTAGATATTCGTCTTAACAAACTTAATTAATGGCTGGCAATCGGGATTTTTAATTATTGGAAAAATAGAAAAATCTTTTGCCAGCCATGTGATATTTGTTTTAGTTCAATTAATAACCGAAATTGTTGTCTGTTATACCAGGATTAGCATCCCTTTCAGAGTCAGGAATAGGTAACAACAGGTTTTTCTTCAAGAAGTCTTCAGTCAAATTACCATCATTATAGATACGATCTGTCCATTTTTGAGCAGCTGCAGTATAATAGGCGTCAGAAGCTTTAGTAAACTCATGGTTGTTGTGATATTCCAAGGCTTTTTTCAGATATTCTGTTCCGCGAATACGAATCATTTCGTACATATCTGGTTCACCAAATAGTTCTATAATACGCTCGAAATATAATTTTTCACGAACTTGTTCTGTGGTTAATGAAGTTGGCCAATCCTTAGGCTCTACCGAAGGAGCTGTTGTTGTGGCAGATCTACGGGCGCGAGCCAATACTTCATTTGCTAGTGAAATAGCTTTGTTCTTGTCGCCCAATTCATTATAAACATCAGCCATTAATAGCAACATTTCGGCATAACGATATACCATCAGATTTTTATGACTAGCTGTACCTTGCTGGTTTTGGTCATACAATTTGGCATGTGCGGGCCAGGCTTGCTGACTACCATTTTCAGCAAATGACTTTTTTAAATTTTTCAAGACCTCTATACGGGCTTTTTCGTATACGTCAGCATCGGCTGGTGCTTCTAGATTTTCTAAGTAAGACAACGATGGGTTAGCCGGATTTTCAAGCTCTTCGTATGGTATACGGGTTACGAATTCCTTCGGTTCTACTCCTTTTCCATTCTTGTAAATAGAGTCGTATACAACTACTTCTTTTCCATTTACTAATTTTTTATCTAATATTATCTTATAACTGATGTAAGGATAGTAATACACTGAGTCGTTGGCTGAAGGCGTGTCGCCTACCTGAGGCTTGGGGTTAGCTTGATTGTTACCACTACGTTCTCTATGTTGTGTTAAAAAGGTAGCTGCAATACGAGGATCTCCAGGATACATGCTCCAATGCATATCGTATGCAGCTTTTGTTGCCCGATAGGTGCTCCAGTTTACGCCTGTGGTAGATGAAGTAGGTGAGAAACGGTTACTGGCACGATTGAAACAGTTTGTTGATGTTACACTGAAATTGATTTGAAAAATCGATTCCTTAGAGTTTGATACCCAATCGCCAAACAGATCTGCAAAATTGTTCTCTAACTGATATACACCACTGTTATAAACAGCATCGAACATGTTTTTTGCGTTGTTCCAGTTTTCTGTTGCATTGATACCCAATACAGCCATCTTGTAATATACTTTGCCCATGAAGGCTTTTACAGCCCAAGAGTTTACACGACCGGCAGTAGAAGTTTCGCTAATGCTTTCAGCATCTTTGAGGTCGTCTATAACATGAGCTAAGACTTCATTGCTAGGAGTACGTCCAATGGTAATACCTTCGGAGGTAGACGCTGTAGTCTTGAAAGGAACATCTCCGAACAGAGATACCAGATTATAGTATGCCAAAGCGCGCAAGAATTTAGCTTCTCCACTGTATTGATTCTTAACTTCGGCAGATAATCCACTGCTTTCCAAATTTGCCAGATAAGCATTTACTTCGGAGACTACTTTGTACATTGCATTCCATGTTGTGGAGATCAAACCGTCACTTGATAATGACTGTAAACTTACAATGCCATCGCTACCACTTCTTTGTGACCATCCGAAGCCAGAACCGCTGATAGGGATTTCCTGCCAATGCTGTCCGTATGCTGATGTAGTACTCATATAAGAGTAACAGCCTAATAATGCCAGTTCTGCATTACTTTCATTGGAGAACACAATATTGTTGTTCTGTGTGTACAACGGTTCCTCATCCAAACATGAAGACATGCAACATGCTACTGAAAGAGACAGAATTAAAAATTTTATATTTTTCATATCTTTATTCCTTTGAAGTTTATGGTGTTATTTTAAAGTTAGAAGGTTACATTCAAACCAAATATATATTGGCGTGGTGTAGGATAAGAGTTCATGTCGACTCCCGGGCGCAAACCGTCAAATGCAAAGCTGTTTACTTCTGGGTCATAACCACTGTAGTTCGTAATGACGAATGCATTCTTTACAGAGGCAAATATAGATGTATTCTGCAAACCTACTTTTTTCATCCACGATTTAGGAAGTACATAGTTCAGTGTGATATCTGAACATCTGAGATAACTTCCGTCTTCTACATAACGGTCCATAACCATATTTTGAACCATGAAGTTGGAAGATGGATATAAATTGGACTTGTTTTCCGGTGTCCACATTCCTTCATAAGCTTTCTTTGATATAGTTCCGGCTTTTGTTCCCGGTGTATTAATATAGCGATTGTTTACGTTGATAATATCGCGGTCTTGTACTCCGGAGAACGAGGCTGATAAGCTCAGACTTTTCCATGATAATGATGTTTGGAAACCATATGTAAATCCGGGGTTGGGGTCGCCGATTATGTTGCGGTCAGAAGTATCAACAGAACCATTACCGTCGAAATCAACGAACTTCACGTCACCAGCTACAGGTTTTTGTCCTAATACGTCTTTATAATATCCTACAGTTCCGTCAGGTTTAGTAAATCTTACACCTTCGTCTGTGATGTCTTCAGCTTGTACGATACCTTGGGTTACGTAGCCTAAGAACAATCCCGGAGCTTCTCCTTGCAAGAATACATGACCTACTCCAAAGTGGTCACCGAGTGTGTTACCATAATAACCGATTCTCTCACCTAAACATCCAAATTCTGTAGGAAGAAGGCCTAAATTTGCGATTTTACTCTTATTTTTACCGAAGTTTCCTGTCACACTCCATTTCCAGTCTTTAGAGTCAATGATTTGTGCTGTTAAAGTCAGCTCAATACCTTTATTATCCAAAGATCCTTGGTTGTAGTAAGTTGAAGAGAATCCGGCAGAACCTGGCAGATTTCTTGAAATAAGCAGGTCATCTGTTCTCTTTACATAGAAATCAAATGTACCACTTAAGCGAGAACGGAAGAATCCAAAATCAAAACCGGCATTCCAGGAAGATGTTTTTTCCCAAGTCAATCCTGTATTTGGCAGGTTGGTAATGGTTAGCGTAGCTTGCTGATTACCGGAGCCGTCTGCGTAATGATTGGTACCACCTCCGTACATAGAAAATGTAGAATAAGGATTGATACTTTGGTTACCTGTTACACCATAACTTATACGAACTTTTAATTGATTCAGCCAATCAATGTCTTTCATGAACTCTTCTTGTTCCATACGCCATGCGATAGAAGCTGAGGGGAAGTACCCCCAACGGTTGCCTTTGGCAAACTTACTTGAACCATCGGCACGAAGCGAGGCTGTGATCAGGTATTTGTCAAGGAAAGACAGATTGATACGTCCCAAATAAGAAAGTAACTGGTAATCGCGTTGTATCGGTTCTTGATGTTGCACGTTTCCAGCCATGTGGATACCGTTTTCTCTCAGGTCGAACATTGTAAACTGAGTTCCTATAACGTTTTTGTTGAGGAATTTATAAGCATCGTATGTCACACCTACCGTAGCATCTAAATTGGCTATGCTACCAAGTTTTGTATTATAGTTCAACACGTTTTCAACAGAATAATTACTCTTGTTCAGGTCTGAAAGTGCCAAATATCCGTTATTGTTCATTCCTTGATACAATTGCATGCCATACCAGCGGCTACGATCATTAATGTTCATATTACCACCCACGCGCAGATTGTATTGCAAGTTTTTCAGGATTTTCCATGACAAGTCCATACTCATGTTGAATGTCTTGTCGTTGGTTACGTCTTCATAGTCATTTAGCCAGCTGAAGATTGTAGTCTTTGTTTCTGCTTGGAACGAGGGGTCGTCTGCGGGCATTTCGAAAGGTGCATAGTCTAGTGCCGTACGTGAAATCGCTGTTGTTGAACCTCCCAGCGTGCTACCTCCTGCCATCATATCATTTTGGCGGAGAGATCCGCTAAAGGTCATATTCAGATGAACTGTCTTTGACAGGTCCATACCGATGTTGGCACGCAAATCACCTTGCTTCAGTCCTGTCTGCTTTACAGTACCATTGATATTCTTAAAGTTGGCAGATATGTAATAAGTTACTTTATCGCTACCGCCGTTTACTGATACAGAGTAATTTTGCGAGAAAGCTGAACGGTAGATTTCTTTCTGCCAGTTGCGATATTGAATCAAATGATAGGTTTCCGGATTGTTAGGATCATATTTTGACAAAGCATCGTTATATACATATCTTACTTCATCGCCTACAATATAGAAAGGATACTGCTCGTTTGAGATGCGTGAATTGACATAGTTGGCATGTTCGTACAAATTAGTCATTTCCATCAGGCGAGTAGGCTCGGCAATTGTAAAGTTTGCACTTACATTTACTTTTGCTTTTCCTTGTTTACCTTTCTTTGTAGTAATCAAGATTACACCGTTTGCGCCGCGTGAACCGTAAATTGCTGTTGAAGAAGCATCTTTCAAGATGGTGATATCTTCAATGTCCGATGGATTTAGAGCGGCAAGCGGGTCTTGGTTGATCTGGAAGTCACCACTGATACCTGATGAAGAAAATTCACCAGCTGAAGCCTGTGGCACATTATCAATAACGTACAACGGCTGATTGTCGCCACGTAATGAACTGGCACCACGAATGGTGATGGAAGAAGCAGCACCAACAGCTGAAGAAGAAGAACTTACAACAAGACCGGCGACTTTACCCGACAACAGATTGTCAAGTGAACTGGCTTTTGAAGCGTCGTTCGGATCGGGACGCATCGTTGTTAACGCACCGGTCAAGTCTCCTTTGCGTGCTGTACCATAACCAACGACAACAACCTCTTCCAGTGCTTGTGCGTCTTCTTTTAATTCTACATTAATAACTGTTTGGTTACCAACTGTAATTTCTTGAGTAGAAAAGCCAATAAAGGTGAACACTAATACGGCTTTTGAGTCGTTTACTTTCAAAGAATAGTTTCCGTTCAGGTCAGTGATTGTTCCTACTGTGGTACCTTTTACCTGAACATTTACTCCGGGCATCCCTTCTTTAAGGTTGTCCACTACTTTACCTGTAATGGTCTGTCCTTGGGCCAGGGCTCCAACAGAGAATACTAATATTGAAACCACACATAGACAGAAGTACTTTAATTGTGCTTTCATTAATACTAAGTTTTTTAGTTAAACATGAAATAGAAAACATTTATTTTTTGACTTGGATTTTTGTTACAAAACGAAAATCACACTGCAAAATTATAGATGCTTGTTTTTGTTGGCGTCCGTAAATAACTATTTTACTTCCACTTTTGGCTAAGTAGTTATTATTGGTAGTTACCATTCAGTTTTTGGAAGTTTTTTAGGCTTCCAATTTTGATTTTTGACTTCCAATATTGATTATTCTCTGATATTTATATATCTTTGTACAAAGATGGAAAAGAATCTATTATGAAAAATACATTGTGCAATATACTTTTGCAGCTTATTATATGCATTATGGGTGCAAATAGTATGTATGCTGTTAACAGCTATAATTTTACTCAGATAGGTTTGCAACAAGGAATGCCTTCGTATGTCAATTATGTGTACGAAGAAAGTAATGGCATTGTTTGGTTGGATACATCTAACGGAGTAATACGTTATGATGGTAAAGAACTAAAATATTATAATATACCTATTGTGGGTTCAGCGTTCTCTTATAAAAGAATTCAGCAGATTATAGAAGATAAAAATCGTCAACTTTGGTTCCTTACAGTTAGTGGGCTTGTCAGATATTCAAAAGAAAATGACGATTTCACTCCATGTTATTCAAGCGATGGACAACTGATTGTTGCTGGTGCGGTTTGTGAGATGGAAGACGGACTTTTATTTGGTGCGGCCGACAAATTGTATAAATATAGTTATGCATCCGAGCAAATAGATAAGTTTGCTGAGCTTCATTACAATGATGATTTCTTTATACATAGAATGAAATTTTGGAATTCGCATACGCTGATATGTTCCAATCGTAAAAAGGATATTGTGTTGTTTGATATTGATAAACGTGAAGTCTTGCCCACTTTCTCCTTGAAAACTAATTACTTTGCCGACCTTTGTATCGACGATGAAGGCTGTTTGTGGATTACCGATTACAATAATGGTCTGAAAAGGTTTTCGCAAGAAGGTAAACTTGTGGCTCATTATACGACGCAGAATTCAAGTTTAAGTAGTGATTTGGTACAGTGCATTACGCTGATCAACGGTCGGATTTGGGCTGGTACCGATGGTGGTGGTATAAATATTATCAATCCTGTTGATGGAAGCATACAGGTGCTTGAACACGAATCGGGCAATATTCATACGTTGCCTGTCAATACCATTTTGCATATACATGGTAGTGAGAAGGGAAACAATATCTGGCTGGGTACCACCCGTGGTGGACTTATCAATGTTAGGGAGAGTAATATGATTACCTTTTCCAGTGTGGCATTGGGAAATAATAAAGGTTTGAGTGAAAACACTGTACTTTCGCTTTATCAGGAACCGGATTCTCATTTTATCTGGATAGGTACGGATGGTGGGGGCATTAACAGGCTGGATGAGGAGCAGAATGAAATATTACATTACCCAACGACATGGGGTGATAAGGTTGTATCTATTTGTGGATATTCATCTACAGAATTATTGGTTTCCATTTTCTCAAAAGGTTTTTTCTTATTTAATAAATATACGGGAGCTAAACGTGCTTTTGTGTTGACACAGGATAAGTTAAGTGAATATATCAGGTACAGTAGGCTTTCTGCCAATCTGTACAATGAAACAGAAGATGCTATTTTGCTACTGACTAATCCAGTAACGCGTTACTATATTTCGACTGGTAAAACGGAGGAAGTGTCTAATAGCACTCCAGACATACCACAAGGGATGCTTTGTAGTGTAGGCTGCGACAGTTTATATTCTTACTTTCACAATACTCAGAATCTGTATCGTATACCCAAAGGCGGAAAACTGCTTCAATGTATATTCCATTCTGATACGACTTATCTAATTAATTCTGTTTCATTGGATACTAAAGGAACTTTTTGGATAACGGGTAGTGAAGGACTTTTTAGTTTTCAAAAAGGGAAACTGACGCATATTGAGAGTTCGCTGTTCAAAGATGCCAAATCTGTATTGTGTGATGAAAATAGTTGTGTTTGGATTGGTGCAGGACAAGATTTGTTTGCTTATCATCCTGAGGAACGGAAATTTATGCTATATGGAGAGTCGGATGGATTATTGAAAAATGAATATTTGCAAAAGCCTAAGCTCTTGTCGAATGCTCGACGAGTCTATATGGGAGGAGTCAATGGCCTGTTGTGTATTTCTGCTGCTGCCGATGAACTGAGGCTGGATGATGAAAAAGAGGCGGATGTCGTCCTTTTGGATTTCTCGGCGGGAGGAGAAAATTTGATGGGAAGGGTGAAGAATGGAAAAATTTCGTTGCCGTGGAATTGTCGTAACATCCGGTTGCGCTTTCTGGTGGAAGGCGACGATATTCTGCGTCCTCGTCTTTTTCATTACACACTTGACAATCGTCCGGAAAATGCTATCACGAGTTACGATACTGAACTGAATATTCCTTCGCTTGCGTCGGGCACTTATCCTATTCGGGTCAGTTATACCAAAAAAGACGGTGGATGGGCATCAAGCCGGGAAGTTCTTACACTGGTCATTTTGCCGCCCTGGTACAAGTCCTGGTGGTTCACTACGTTGATGATTGTGGTGTGCCTGTTGCTGGTTTATTGGGCTATTATGTCGGCTTTGCGCAAGAAGGACAACCGTATCAAATGGATGTTGAAAGAGCACGAACAGGCTATTTATGAAGAAAAGGTAAGGTTTCTTATCAACATCAGTCACGAATTACGCACTCCGTTGACTTTGATATATGCACCTTTGAAGAAGATCATTGATTCTATTCAGCCTACCGATCATTATTTTAAGCAATTGACTGTTGCCTTTAAACAGGCACAGCGGATGAAGGATCTTATTAGTATGGTTCTTGATGCCAGAAAGATGGAAATGACCATGACTAAACTGGATATACAAAGTTACGATCTGAATCGGTGGATCGAAGAGGTATGCGCCAATTTTGCTGGCGATGAAAATGATATCAATCAGATTGAGCTACAACTTGACGAGAAAATTGGTCGGGTATCTTTCGATAAGGAAAAGTGTATTGTTATCTTGTCCAATTTGTTGATGAACGCCATTAAACACAGCCCGGCTCAGTCGTCTGTTCGGGTGAAGACAGAACTGACGGAAGACGGGCAGTACATTCGGATTTCCGTTTCCGATCAAGGTATCGGACTGAAGAATGTCGATCCGGACAAGTTATTCGTACGATTCTATCAGGGAGATTCCGAGCAGGGAGGTAGTGGCATTGGCTTGTCATATTCTAAAATACTTGTCGAACTGCACAAAGGTAAAATCGGGGCTTATAACAATCCAGACAAAGGGGCTACGTTCTATTTCGAATTGCCGTTGTCGCAGACCATTACCCGGGACATTCCGAAGAACAATGCCTATCTGAATGAGTTGCTTTCGTCACAATCGTCTATCGATATAGCCATGCCCGACAAGGATAAGATAAGCAGTGTTCATCTGAAAGATTATGTGATATTGGTGGTGGACGATAATACAGCATTGGTTGATTACCTGGCCGATGACCTGAAAGATTTGTTCAAGCGTGTGCTGGTGGCGTATGACGGTGAACAGGCATATAAGATAGCTTGCGAAGAGAGTCCGGACATCATTATCAGTGATGTAATGATGCCGGTTATGAACGGATATGAACTTTGCAAGGCCGTCAAGGAGAATATTGCTGTAAGCCACATTCCTTTTATTCTGCTTACGGCCAGAAACGACGAGGATAGCCGGCAGTATGGCTATATGTTGGGAGCCGACAGCTATTTGGAGAAGCCTTTCGAAATGAAAGAGCTTCTGGCTAAGGTGGTTAATAAGTTGTATAACCGGGTGCAGACCCGTCGGCATTATCAGCAGGTTGGTGAGCAGCCTGTACTTGGTGAGAACGACCTGACGAAGAAGGATACTCTCTTTATGGATAAACTGAATCAGATTATAGTGGACAATCTGGACAATACGGAGCTCGATATTCCTTTCTTGTGCAAGCAGATCGGTATGAGCCGTGCCTCGCTGTACAATAAGCTGAAAGCTATTACCGACATGGGAGCCAACGATTACATTAATAAAATAAGGATCGAACAGGCCATGAAGCTGATAGCGGAAGGTAATTTCAATTTTACAGAGATTTCCGAGAAAGTGGGATTTGCTTCGGCGCGTTATTTCAGTACCTCGTTCAAGCAATATACGGGCAAGACGCCTACTCAGTATAAGAAGGAAACAGACAGTAAGCATTCTGTCTGATAATTATTTGCCTACTGCCCAGAAATATTTTCCCAGTTAGAGAAATCTTTTTCCCTAACTGGGAAAAAATAATTGGGGGGATTGCTGTATCGGATTGCAGCGTGGTTTTCGGCATGTTTGAGCATAAAAATAGGCACAGATTACACACATCATCGTCATTGCGGAAAATAACGAACCTCCTGACAAGAGGTGTGTATTCTGTACCTAAAAATGAACAGCTTTTTGAGATGTCATTAAAAGGGGCTGATTATTATATCTTTAGCGGAAAGAGTGGGATTCAAACCCACGGAACAGCAAAAGCCGTTCGCCGGATTTCGAGTCCGGTCCATTCGATCACTCTGGCATCTTTCCTTCCTTTTGACGGTGCAAAGGTAAGATTTTCTTTTATTCGTTATACTTTTCCAGCTGTTTTTTTACGATTTTCTTTTCACTTTCTGCCTTATGAGCGCTAAATCGAATCTTTGGTGAAGAAGGGCAGACTTAAGGCTTGTAAAAGACCGGAGTGAACTTTTTGGCAAAAATGTTGTTCTTTTTTTAAGATAATCTATATATTTGTTGCAAATTCTTAAACATTTAGAGTTATGAAAAAGTTTTTTGGTGTATTTTTAGTGGCTATCTGCTGTCTGGCTATGGCTACGCCTGCGCAAGCGCAACTGTTGAAGTGGGGTCTTAAAGGCGGTTTGAGTATGTCAAAACTGGACTTTAAAAACGGACCGACAAGTGACAATACTACCGGCTTCTTCATTGGCCCGATGGCCGAGTTTACTGTTCCGGTAATTGGTTTGGGCATCGACGGTGCCTTGATGTACTCGCAACGTGGTGAGGACGAATGGAAACAACAGGGTATTGAAATTCCCGTTAATCTGAAGTATACGATTGGCTTGGGTAGTATGTTGGGTGTATATGTAGCTGCCGGACCGGACTTTTTCTTTAATTTCAAAGATACTAAATGGGAAGGTTTTGATACGAAAGCTACACAAGTAGGTCTGAATATTGGTGCTGGTGTGAAGCTCATTCAACATCTGCAGATCGGTGTAAATTACCAGATTCCTTTGGGCGACAGCTTCTCATGGAAGGGAGTTGGTGAGGCTCTTGGTGATGAAATAGGTGGTAACGGAAAAACGAAGACCTGGCAAATTTCATTAGCTTATCTTTTCTAAGAAATATATTTTCTCTTAGTTGAGGAGGGTGTATCAAAATTTAGGATGACTGGAGAAAGCAGTTTCCTAATTTGATACACCCTCTTTCTGTCTTTTTATCGTATCTTTGCCGGCACGATGGAAAAGTTTGTCGATGTCATATTGCCTTTGCCCCTGAATGCCTGTTTCACGTATGCCTTGCCGCCGGATATGGACGGGGAGGTGCAGATAGGCTGTCGGGTGGTTGTCTCCTTTGGCAAGAAGAAGTTCTATACGGGCATTGTGCGCAATGTGCACTTCCTGAAACCGCAGGATTACGAAGTGAAAGAAGTTTCGGCCGTGCTCGATACGCAGCCTGTGCTGCTTCCGCTCCAGTTCAAGTTCTGGGAGTGGTTGGCCGATTATTATCTCTGTACGCAGGGCGATGTGTATAAGGCAGCCTTGCCTTCGGGCCTGAAGTTGGAGAGCGAGACCGTGGTGGAGCTTAACTCGGACTTTGAGGCGACCGAACCTTTGACCGAACGCGAACAGAAAGTCTTCGACTTGCTTACTGCCGAGCCCGAACAGACTGTGACCCGGTTGGAGAAAGACAGCGGGCTGAAGAATATCCTGTCGGTAGTGAAGTCGTTGCTGGAGAAAGATGCGCTATTTGTAAAAGAAGAACTGAAGCGCACCTATAAGCCCAAGACCGAGACTCGGGTACGTCTGACCGAGGCTGCCCGCAACGAACGTCGGTTACATTTCTTTTTCGACGAACTGCAACGGCGGGCGCCGAAGCAGCTGGACTTGCTGATGAAGTACATCGAACTGTCGGGTTGCCTGGGTGGCAGGACGGTGAAGGAGGTGCCGAAGGCTGAACTGTTGCAACGTTCAGGGGCTACGCCTGCTGTCTTCAATGCGTTGGTGGAAAAAGGTGTGTTCGAGGTGTACCATTACGAAGTAGGTCGTCTCGATATGGTGTCCAGTGGGGGAGAGGAACCGCTGAACGCACTGAACGTGCATCAACAGCGGGCTTACGACGAGATTTTGGCTTCGTTCCGGCAGAAGAATGTCTGTCTGCTGCACGGAGTCACCTCCAGCGGTAAGACCGAGATTTATATTCACCTGATTGAACAGGTCATCCGGCAGGGTAGGCAAGTGCTCTATCTGCTTCCCGAAATCGCTCTTACCACTCAGATTACAGAACGACTGAAGCGGGTGTTCGGTTCACGATTGGGCATCTATCACTCCAAGTTCCCTGATGCCGAACGGGTGGAAGTATGGCAAAAACAGCTGTCCGAACATCCTTACGATATTATTCTCGGTGTACGCTCGTCCCTCTTCCTGCCTTTCCAGCGGTTGGGACTGGTTATCGTCGACGAGGAGCACGAGAATACCTATAAGCAGCAAGATCCGGCTCCCCGCTACCATGCCCGCAACGCAGCTATTGTGCTGGCGTCGATGTATGGAGCAAAGACGTTGCTGGGTACTGCTACGCCCAGTGTGGAGAGTTGGTACAATGCCACCGAGGGCGATAAATATGCGTTGGTTGAGCTGAAAGAAAGATACAAGGAACTGCAACTGCCCGAAATCATTCCAGTTGACATCAAGGAGCTGCAGCGAAAGAAGCGCATGAACGGACCCTTTTCGCCTTTGCTGCTTCAGTACATGCGCGAGGCACTCGAACGGAAGGAACAGGTGATACTTTTCCAGAACCGGCGGGGATTTGCGCCTATGATAGAATGTCATACGTGCGGTTGGGTGCCGAAATGCAAGAACTGCGATGTCAGTCTGACCTATCATAAGGGGCTGAACCAGCTGACTTGCCATTATTGCGGATATACGCAGCCTGTCCCGCGGCAGTGCCCGGCTTGCGAAGGGGTAGATTTACGCAACCGCGGTTTCGGTACGGAGAAGATCGAAGACGATGTGAAGGCCATTTTCCCCGAAGCACGCGTGGCGCGTATGGACTTGGATACGACCCGTACCCGTTCGGCTTACGAACGCATCATCCACGATTTTCAGCAGGGGCGTACAGACATTCTTATCGGTACACAGATGGTTTCCAAGGGATTGGATTTCGATCATGTCAGTGTGGTGGGCATCCTCAATGCCGACACGATGCTCAACTATCCCGACTTCCGTGCTTACGAACGTGCTTTTCAGCTGATGGCGCAGGTGGCCGGCCGTGCCGGTCGGAAGAACGGACGGGGCAGGGTGGTACTACAGACCAAGAGCATCGACCATCCCATCATTCCGCAAGTGATGCACAACGATTTCGAGGGAATGGTTGGCGGGCAGTTGGCCGAACGTCAGATGTTCCGCTATCCACCTTATTATCGTTTGGTGTACGTCTACCTGAAGAACCGCAACGAACAGTTGCTCGACCTGATGGCGCAGACGATGGCTTCCAAACTCCGTGCTGTGTTCGGCGCACGGGTGTTGGGACCCGACAAGCCTCCTGTGGCCCGCATCCAGACGTTGTTCATCCGTAAGATTGTGGTGAAAATCGAGATGAATGCTTCGATGGCTCGTGCCCGTCAGCTGCTCGTACAGGTGCAGCGCGAGATGGTAGCCGAGGATCGCTTCAAGTCGCTCATCGTTTACTACGACGTAGATCCGATGTAAGATTTATTTCCCTTTTTGATGTACACTTGTCATCCGTTTGTGGGACACTTGTACGGCTCGCGAGCCGTGCAAGTGTGGCTCGTGAGCGACACTTGTGTCTCTCGCAAGCGATACTTGTGTGGCTTGTGAAGCCTCTAAAATGACCTTTCATTTGTTATAAATTGACTTTCCGGAAACCTCCTTTCACCCTTCACCTTTCACCGGAAGAGATTGATATACAATGGAATGTGGTGAAAGATGAAGATTCACGCCCATTCAATGAAAAAATTGTTACCTTTGCACACGAATGGCATGTGCCGATGTAAACAATGATTGCAATGGAAACAGACAGTAAGAAACAGCAACCGAAACATAAGATTTTGTTCGTCTGCCTGGGGAACATCTGCCGCTCTTCTTCGGCCGAAGGAGTGATGAGACATTTGGTGGAAGAAGCAGGACTGGAGGAACAGTTTGTGATAGATTCAGCGGGTATTTTAAGTTATCATCAGGGCGAGTTGCCCGACCCGCGTATGCGTGCCCATGCCATCCGGCGCGGTTACAACCTGACGCACCGTTCGCGTCCAGTCCGCACCAGCGACTTCTACGATTTCGACCTGATAATCGGTATGGACGACCGCAACATCGAAGACTTGAAGGAACGTGCTCCCTCGGTGGAAACCGAGCGCAAAATACGGCGCATGACGGATTATTGCACCCGCTTTACGCATGCTGACTACGTGCCCGATCCCTATTACGGCGGTGCCGAAGGTTTCGAATATGTGCTCGACTTGCTGGAGGATGCCTGCGCCGGGCTGCTTGAGGAATTGAGAATTGATAATTGAAAATGGAGAATTGAAAATTATTAATTAATGGGAGGAAACTCTTCCCCATTATCCATTCTCAATTATCCATTCTCCATTATCCATGGTACACGTCGTGATAGTGCCGCTTTTCGGCATTCAGACTACAAGTAGCGTCTATTCCGGCTTGTTGTAGTTGGTTTGTGAGCTGGTTCAGTTGGGTGCGGGGCACACGGCCGATGTAGAACAGACGGTAGCGGTATGTACTGTCCAGCACCTCCATGATGTGTGTGGCGTTGGGCTCGCGGGCAAAGTCGAAGTTCACTTTCAGCACGTCGTCGTAAGCGTAGTGTATTTCGCGTCCGGCGCTGACGATGGTCAGACGGTCGGCTTCCAGCTTCAGATAGCAGAAACGCGTCTGGAGCAGATACATGCAGTAAAGGCTCATCCCGAAGAACAGGATGGGCAACAGGATACCTGCGGGCAGACTAAGGGTGGTGGTGTAGAACCCCATGCCGAGGCAAATCACAAAAAGAATGAAATACCAGAACATGTAGAGCGACATGCGCTTGTAGGTAGCAGGCTCAGGACGGCGGGTAACTGGTCGGTTCTCCGTCCGGCAGTTTTCGAAAGGAATGCCGCATGAAAGCAGGTAGTGTATCAGAGCCGTGGGGTGTTGGCGCAGGTGCACAATCAGCGCTTTTTCTTCGCCCGACTTCAGAAGCAGGGTCAGGATGCCCGATCCGTACAGGTTGGCTCTGCTATGTTTTTCCGGTTGCGGCGTATAGCGTTGCATGAATCGGAAGCTGCTGATTTCTTCCACTCGTATGTCGTTCTTTTGCAGGAAGCTCGTGGCTCGTTTTTCTTCTTGGATAGTGGCTTTCATGGTCTTGGTATTATGAGGGTTCAACGTCTATTTCTTCAGTTCGGGATAGCTGATGCGGGTGTGATACATCGTCTTCAGCTTTTCTTTGAATACGGCTTTCACGGTGGCGATGTCCTTGAAGGTGATGGGGCATTCCTTGAAGTAGCCATCTTCTACCTGCGAATCGATGATTTTCTCTACCAGATTGCTGATGCTTTCTTCGGTATATTCGGGCAAGCTGCGTGAAGCGGCTTCTACCGAGTCGGCCATCATCAGAATGGCCTGTTCTTTGGTGAACGGATTAGGACCCGGATAAGTGAAAAGTTCGTCGTTGGGTTCCTCGTTGGGATGTTCGTTTTTCCACGAGATGTAGAAGTATTTTGTCTTTCCGCGTCCGTGGTGGGTCGATATAAACTCTTTGATTACTTTGGGCAGATTGTTCTTTTCGGCCAGTTTCAGTCCGCCCGTTACATGACTGATAACTACCTGTGCGCTTTGTTCGTAACTCAGGTTCTTGTGCGGATTGATTCCTCCGGACTGGTTTTCGGTAAAGAATACCGGATTCTCCATTTTACCGATGTCGTGATATAAGGCTCCTGTACGTACCAGTTGGCTTTTGGCGCCGATGCGGTTGGCAGCTTCGGCAGCCAGGTTGGCTACCTGCATGGAGTGCTGGAAGGTGCCGGGTACGGTTTCGGACATACGCCGCAGCAGACTGTTGTTGATGTTCGACAGTTCGACCAGTGTGACGTTGGACGTGAAACCGAATGTCTTTTCCAGTAAGAAAAGCAACGGATAAGTGAACAGCAGCAGTATGCCGTTGATGATGAAGTAAGTATACATGCTACCGTTCAGTTTTGACAGGTCGTTTTCAGTTATCAGTTCGAAGGCAAAGTATACGGTAGCATAAGTCAGAATGACCAGCAAGGCTGTCTTGAACAGCTGCGAGCGTTGCGACAATTCACGCAGACTGTAGATGGCCACCATACCTGCAGATATCTGAAGCAAAATGAACTCGTGAGGGTAGCGCAAGCAGATGGAGCAGATCAGGATGGTTACCACATGAGTAAGGAAAGCCGTACGTGAGTCGAGGAATACCCGAATGATGATGGGCAACATGGCGTAAGGCAGGATGTAAACATTGAAGATGTTGTTGGCTACCATGATGGCCGTGATGACGCAATAGAACATGATAAGTGTGAAGAGCAACGACTGGCTGCCCTTGCGCAGATAGTAGTCTTTGCGGAACAGGTCGAGATAGAGCATGAAACAGAGCATGAAGATGCTGACAAACAGAATCTGTCCGCTCAGCATCAGACGTTTCTGTCCTACCGATTCGCTGCGTTGGATGGACTCTTTGCGCAGACTTTCCAGTATGTTGTAGGTTTCCTGGTCGACAATTTCACCCCGGTCGATGATTTTCTGTCCGCTCAGTACGATGCCGTTGGCCCAGGAGTAGTTGTTGAGCACTTCTTTCCGTGCGCTTTCCGTACGTTCCTGATCGTAGGTAAGGTTAGGCAACAGATATTCGTTGAGCGAGCATTGGCGCAGAAGGTCGCGGCGATAGTGCACGGTGTCGGCGTTCATCAGGTAGGCATAGGCGCTTTTTACCGAAAACAGCTTGTCGGTATTGCGTTGTTGGGCCAGTTTGTCGTCGATAATCATGATGGCTGCCGTGCTGTCTTGACGGAGCTGCTCAAGATTGTCGGTCGATAGTATGCCGGCACTGTAGACTTCAGTCAGCTTTTTCTCCAGATGGCGGAGATAGTCAGACGAAGGCAGAATATCTCGCAAATGGTGCTGATAATCGTTCTTCAGCTTGTTGATGGCAGCCTGGCCGATGCTGTTGTCTACCTGATAGTAAGGCTGGAAGTTGGCCAGTATGCTGTCCTGCTCGTGTTTCACTACCTTATCGTCCTTGTAGATGGGAAAGTCGAAGGTAGCCATCAGTTGGCCGTACTTCCACGGTTTGTCAATATCAAACTGGTAGTTGAATTTGCCGTCGCGGGGCAGAAAGTATACAATAAGGGCGACAGTACCGATGAAAATCAGTGCTCTATATAGCAAATTTCTGTAGAGTCGGGTCTGTTTCTCGTTGAAATAGCTCATAATGCTTGAATTTTTTGCGAAAAGTACAAAAAAAAACAATAGTGTGGAAAAAAAGGCTTAATTTTGCCATCTAAATTATTTATAAGTAAGGAAGATTATGACAGAAAGAAGAGTCAGAGTCCGTTTTGCTCCAAGTCCAACGGGCGCATTGCACATCGGAGGTGTGCGTACTGCTTTATATAACTACCTCTTTGCACGTCAGCATGGAGGCGATCTCATTTTTCGTATAGAAGATACTGACAGCAACCGCTTTGTGCCGGGTGCCGAGGAATATATTTTAGAGTCTTTCAAGTGGCTGGGCATTCCCTTCGACGAGGGAGTTAGCTTCGGCGGAAATTACGGTCCTTACCGTCAGTCGGAACGTCGCGATATTTACAAGAAATATGTGCAGGTGTTGCTCGATGCCGGCAAGGCTTATATCGCTTTCGATACTCCCGAGGAACTGGAAGCAAAGCGTAAGGAGATTCCTAACTTCCAGTATGACGCTTCGACTCGTATGCAGATGCGCAATTCGCTCACGATGCCTAAGGAAGAGGTAGATGCCTTGATTGCCGACGGCAAGCAATATGTGGTCCGTTTCCGGATTGAACCGAACGAAGACGTGCATGTGAACGACCTTATCCGTGGCGAAGTGGTCATCAATTCCTCGATTCTCGACGATAAAGTACTCTACAAGTCAGCCGACGAATTGCCTACTTATCACCTGGCCAATATTGTGGACGACCATCTGATGGAAGTGTCGCACGTGATCCGTGGTGAAGAGTGGTTGCCTTCTGCTCCTTTGCACGTATTGCTTTACCGTGCTTTCGGATGGGAAGATACGATGCCCCAGTTCGCGCATCTGCCTCTGTTGCTGAAGCCTGAAGGCAACGGTAAACTGAGTAAGCGCGATGGTGATCGTCTGGGATTCCCGGTATTCCCGCTAGAGTGGCACGATCCCAAGACGGGCGAAGTGTCGTCGGGTTATCGCGAGTCAGGCTATCTGCCCGAAGCAGTCATCAACTTCCTTGCTTTGCTGGGATGGAACCCCGGTAACGATCAGGAGCTGATGTCGATGGATGAGCTGGTGAAGCTGTTCAACCTGAGTCATTGCAGCAAGTCGGGTGCGAAGTTCGACTATAAGAAAGGTATCTGGTTTAACCATGAATATATTCTGCGCAAGTCCGACGAAGAAATTGCACAGTTGTTCAAGCCGGTTCTGGCAGACAATGGTGTCGATATCAGCAAGTATTCTGATGAATATCTGACGAAAGTGGTTTCTTTGGTGAAGGGTCGTGTGAACTTCGTGAAGGAACTTTGGGCACAGGCTGCTTTCTTCTTTGTTGCACCTGCCACTTATGCAGAAAAGGATGTAAAGAAACGCTGGTCGGAAGATACTCCACGCATTATGGGTGAACTGATGGAAGTATTGCGTGGCATCGAAGACTTTTCGTCGAAACCTGCCGAAGATGTTGTAATAGGCTGGATTACCGAGAAAGGATATCATATGGGCAATGTGATGAATGCTTTCCGTCTGGCTGTCGTAGGCGAATGCAAAGGTCCCCACATGTTCGACATTACAGAACTTCTGGGCAAGGAAGAAACATTGCAACGCATACAGCGTGCGGTAGAAGTGATAGGCTGAGATTTGCAATATCAACAAAAGTTGTACCTCTAATTCTTGACTAAATGAGCGTACTTTACAATTTGGCGATTGCCATTTATGATATTCTTGTTCATCTGGATGCTCCGTTCAGCCGCAAGCCCCGGAAGATGATGAAAGGGCATTGGGTGGTGTATGAACTGTTGCGTCAGCAGTTGGACAAGAATGTACGTTATATCTGGTTTCATGCTGCTTCGCTGGGCGAGTTCGAGCAGGGTCGTCCGCTCATCGAGAAGATACGCGAAAAGTATCCCGAATACGGAATCTTGCTGACATTCTTCTCGCCGTCGGGCTATGAAGTGCGCAAGAACTATAGAGGGGCAGACGTAGTGTGCTATCTGCCTTTTGACAAACCTCGTAACGTACGCAAGTTTCTGGATCTGGTAAATCCTTGTATGGCGTTCTTTATCAAGTACGAATTCTGGAAGAACTACTTGGACGAACTGCACAGACGTTGCATTCCGGTGTATAGCGTTTCTTCCATATTCCGCCGTGGGCAGATATTCTTCAAGTGGTATGGGGGGACGTATCGCAATGTACTCCGTAACTTCGATCATCTGTTTGTGCAGAACGAACGCTCCAAACGCTATCTGGCCAAGATTGGCATCAATCGTGTGACAGTAGTGGGAGATACCCGTTTCGACCGTGTGCTGCAAATACGCGAGGAAGCGAAAGTGCTGCCGCTGGTTGAGGCGTTTAAGAACAATACCATGACTTTCGTTGCAGGTAGTTCCTGGCAACCCGATGAGGATTTGTTTATTGAATATTTCAATCAGCATCCGGAAATCAAGCTGATTATTGCTCCTCATGTGATTGATGAGAACCATCTGGTAGAGATAATCAGTAAGCTGAAGCGTCCTTATGTGCGCTATACCCGTGCCGATGAAACGAATGTGCGTAAGGCTGATTGTCTGATTATAGACTGCTTCGGCCTGCTTTCGTCTATTTACCGTTATGGTGAGATTGCTTATATTGGCGGCGGTTTTGGGGTAGGCATTCACAATACGCTCGAAGCAGCGGTTTATGGCATTCCCGTTATTTTGGGTCCCAAGTATCAGAAGTTTCAGGAAGCTATTCAGCTGATCGAGTCAAAAGGTGCTTACTCAATCAAGAACTATGAGGAACTGAAAGCGTTGCTTGACCGTCTGCTTACCGACGAAAAGTTCTTGAAAGAGACTGGTGCGAATGCCGGACAATATGTGACGGGTAATGCCGGTGCAACGGATAAGATATTGGGAATGATTAATTTCTGATTTTCCCAACTTTATATTTTAATGATTTTCAGCCGCCTCTGGACATGTTGCCGGAGGCGGCTGAAAAAGTATTTATAGGTATGAAATAACAAGTTTGTGGTTATTCTTTATACCATTGTGAGTACATCAGGTAATTGTGGGCTATCTTCTGGTTCAGCTCTTTGGCCTGTTCGGGGTCTACTTTCTTGATGAACTTGGCGGGTACTCCTCCCCAGATACTTCCCGGTTCGATGACTGTGTTGCTCAATACCAGAGAGCCGGCGGCGACGATGGCGCCTTCGCCTACTACTGCATGATCCAGGATGGTGGCTCCCATGCCTACCAGAGCATAGTCTTTGATGGTTGCACCGTGGATTGTAACGTTATGGCCTACAGAAACATGGTCTCCGATTTCGATAGTCGATTTTTCGTACAGTGTATGCAGTACGCTGCCATCCTGGATATTGACTCCATTACCGATACGGATGGAATTGACATCTCCTCGTAGGACGGCGTTGAACCACACACTACAGTCACGACCCATTTTTACATCGCCGACGATGGTGGCATTGTCGGCCAAAAAACAATTTTCTCCAATTTCGGGTGTAAATCCTCTTACTGATTTTATTAATGCCATAATTTTAGTTTTTATTATGTGATTGACAGATTGATGTGCTTAAATTGCTTGGCAAGCGTTCTTTAACCATTGGCATTCGTCTTCATCAAGAAGTGGCGAAAGTTTTTCGTATACTGTATGGTGATAATCATTCAGCCAGTTGACTTCTTCGGTAGTTAACAATGACTTAATAATGCCTTTCGTACAGATAGGACATAGGGTCACAGTCTCGAACTTGAGATAGTTGCCGAACATGCCCTCGCCTGCCGGTATGGTCAGTACCAGATTTTCGGTTCGTATGCCGTGGCTTCCGGCTTTGTAGACTCCAGGTTCGTTCGAAGTAAGCATGCCGACGTGCAGGGTGACAGGGTTTTCGTTCATCCGGATGCTTTGCGGTCCTTCATGCACATTCAGGAAATGTCCTACCCCATGACCTGTCCCGTGGAGGAAGTTCATGTGATGCTGCCATATCGGCATACGAGCCAATACGTCCAATTGGGCTCCTCGTGTTCCTTCGGGGAAAACGGCCATGGCCAATGCGATATGTCCTTTCAGGATGAGGGTGTAGTCGGTCTTTTCTTCTTCGGTCAGTTCGCCCAGTGCAATGGTACGGGTAATGTCGGTTGTTCCGTCCAGGTACTGTGCCCCCGAATCCAGCAGTAAGAACCCTTCGGGCTTGAGGAAAACGTCCGTTTCCGGTGTAGCTTCGTAATGAACGATGGCGCCGTGTTCTTTATAGCCGGCGATGGTGTCGAAGCTCTCGCCGATGTAGAGGGGTTGGGCGGCCCGGAGTTCATGCAGTTTTTTATCGATGCTGATTTCGGTTTCCTTGCCGGTCGGTACGGCTGTCTCAAGCCATTTCAGGAATTTGACAAGAGCTACGCCGTCCTTTAACATAGCCGAACGTATTCCGCTTATCTCCTGTTCGTTGCGGATTGCTTTCAGCAGACTTACAGGGGAAGGACCGGTTACGATCGTACATTTCGGAGCGATAGCCGAATAGACCGAATAGTTGGTTTTGGATGGCTCTGCCAGTATGCTTGTATTGTTCAGCAGCTTCAGGAATTGCTCGATTTCATTATAAGGATGTATTTCTATGTTGTTACGATGGAGGTATGCTGCAAGTTCTTTGGTTACTTTCTCTGGTTCGATAAAGAAATGTACACTATCCTGTCCTATTAATAAATAGCTGATAACAACGGGGTTGCAGTGTACATCGTTCCCGCGGATATTGAGTGTCCAGGCTATCTCGTCCAAAGCTGTGAGCAGAATGTACTTTGCACCGTCTTTTAGGATAGCCTTACGGATAGTCTCTATTTTCTCTTCGCAGCTTTTTCCTGCATAACAGATGTCGTAGATAAAAGCTGGGGTGTTTGGGATGGATGGACGATCTGTCCACAGTTCCTCCATGGGATCGGCAATGGCTTTGATAGAAATATTTGCTTCGGCCAATTCTTTTTCCAGTAAAGCAACTTGTGTGGCAGAAAACATTTTGCCGTCAATACCTACCGTCTCTTCGGCTTTTAGGTGAGCAGCCAGAAATGCCGGTATAGAGGGAGTTTCTGGCAGCATTTCTTTATATAATACTATTTCAGTACCTTCTAACTGTTGTGCCGCCTGTAAAAAGTAACGGGAGTCGGTCCATAAACCGGCTTCATGGTGAGTTATGACCACTGTGCCGGCTGATCCTGTGAATCCCGAGATCCATTTTCTCGATTCCCAGTGTGGAGCTACATATTCACTTAAGTGTGGGTCGGTACTTGGAATGATGAAGGCTGCTATGCCTTCTTTTTCCATAATAGTTCGGAGCGCTTTAATACGCAGATTGGTGTTTGGATTCATATTGCGTACATATTATATATAAAAGGGATGATTTTTCACCAAAGTTACTTACTTTCTTTTAATAATTCAACTTTGCTGGGCTTAAGTTGTGTTGAATCGAAGAGAGGAGAGCTCGTTTCGTCGGTTTTCTGTATTTGGGAATCGGAAGTCTTTGGGTTGATAGCTTTGAAGAATGACTAGCTTGTTGCTGTTGGAAAAACATGATTTTCAGTCTTATTCTATGATTTTTCTTCGGAATGTTTTGTGAATAAAGAAAGTATGTGTATTTTTGCGGCTCGAATTAATCGTGAGATTTTTAACCTATTAACAACTAAAAAACAAAAAAATGATTGTAGTACCTGTAAAAGAAGGCGAAAACATTGAAAAAGCGCTGAAGAAGTTCAAAAGAAAATTTGAAAAGACTGGCATTATTAAGGAATTAAGAAACAGACAACAATTCGACAAACCGTCTGTAATTAAGAGACTTAAGAAAGAACATGCCGTTTATGTTCAAAAACTTCAGCAAGTAGAGGATTAATAATTCGTAAATTCCTTTGAAGTATTGAATTCTTTTCATACATTCGTTGCATGAATTATTGATGTAGCGATATGTTGTTGACAGATGCTTTTATAGAATATTTGCGGTATGAGCGGAATTATTCGGCGGGGACAGTAGCCTATTATAAAGCTGATATCCAAGAACTGCAAGATTTTATAGAAGAAAAAGTCGGAGACTTGACTCCTTCGGAAGTAGATGCAGAACTTATCCGTGAATGGGTGATAAGCTTGATGGATAAAGGACTTCTTGCTTCTACGATTAACCGAAAGTTGAGTTCGCTCAGATCTTATTACAAGTTTCTGCTCCGCAAAGGAGAAGTGAATTCTGATCCGTTGCGAAGGGTGGTGGCTCCTAAAAAGAAGAAGGTCTTGCCTGTCTTTTTAAAGGAGAGTGATATGGATCGTGTGCTGGATGATACGGATTTCGGTGAAGGATTTAAAGGTTGTCGGGACCGCTTGGTTATAGAAATGTTCTATGTAACAGGAATGCGTCTCGCCGAACTGATCGGACTCGATGATGGAGATGTTGATTTTTCTCTTTCTCAGATCAAAGTGACGGGAAAAAGAAATAAGCAACGCTTGATTCCTTTTGGCGAAGAGCTGAAGGTGATGATGTCCGAGTATGTCAACAAGAGAAATGAGGTAGCGCCGGTTCGGTCGAATGCTTTTTTTATTCGCGAAAACGGTGAACGTCTTTCTCGGAGTTTCGTTACCAACCTTGTGAAACGAACTCTTTCAAAGGTGGTTGCTATAAAGAAAAGAAGTCCACACGTGCTGCGGCATACTTTTGCAACAACGATGCTGAATCATGATGCAAAGTTAGTTGCGATTAAAGAATTGCTGGGGCATGAAAGTTTGGCGACGACTGAGGTTTATACGCATACTACATTTGAGGAGCTAAAAAAAGTGTATAACCAGGCTCATCCTCGGGCCTAAATAAAAAAGGAGGTAACTATGGAAGTAAGAATTCAATCAATTCACTTTGATGCGTCAGAGCAATTGCAGGCTTTTATTCAGAAGAAAGCTGCTAAGTTGGAGCGATTTTACGATGATATACAGAAAGTAGAGGTGTCATTAAAGGTAGTTAAACCAGAAACTGCAGAAAACAAGGAAGCTGGTGTTAAAGTACTGGTTCCGAATGGCGAATTTTATGCAAATAAAGTTTGCGACTCTTTCGAAGAAGCGGTAGACTTGTGTCTGGATGCTTTGGAAAAGCAGCTGGTTAAGTACAAGGAAAAACAACGAAACAAATAAAAATCCGCTAAAATTTTGCGGGTAAAAAATAAATGCCTAAATTTGCAGCCGCTTAGCCTAAGCAAGGATGCAGCGGCTGCATAAAATAAGCCTCTTTAGCTCAGTTGGCCAGAGCACGTGATTTGTAATCTCGGGGTCGTTGGTTCGAATCCGACAAGAGGCTCTCAAAAAGGAAAAGAGTTCTTTGCTTTTTAGGGCAAATACCAGAGTGGCCAAATGGGGCAGACTGTAAATCTGCTGGCTTACGCCTTCGGTGGTTCGAATCCATCTTTGCCCACACTCTTATTTCCTCCTCTTGCTGTTATAGCTCAGCGGTAGAGCACTTCCTTGGTAAGGAAGAGGTCCCGGGTTCAAGTCCCGGTAACAGCTCATAAAAGTGTAAGCTGATTATTAATCAAATAAATAACAAGTAAAGCTATGGCTAAAGAGAAATTCGAACGTACCAAACCTCACGTAAACATTGGTACTATTGGTCACGTTGACCACGGTAAGACAACATTGACCGCTGCTATTACTGCTGTATTGGCAAAAAAAGGTCTTTCAGAAGTTAAGTCTTTCGATCAGATCGATAATGCTCCTGAAGAGAAAGAAAGAGGTATTACTATTAATACTGCTCACGTTGAGTATGAAACTGCTAACCGTCACTATGCACACGTAGACTGTCCGGGACACGCCGACTACGTAAAGAACATGGTAACTGGTGCTGCTCAGATGGATGGTGCTATCATTGTAGTTGCTGCAACTGATGGTCCGATGCCTCAGACTCGTGAACACATCCTGTTGGCTCGTCAGGTAAACGTACCGAGACTTGTTGTATTCATGAACAAGTGCGATATGGTAGACGACCCTGAAATGTTGGAACTCGTTGAAATGGAAATGCGTGAACTGTTGTCTGCTTATGAATTTGATGGTGACAACACTCCGTTTATCCAGGGTTCTGCTCTCGGCGCATTGAACGGCGTTGAAAAGTGGGAAGAGAAAGTTATGGAGCTGATGGATGCTTGCGATACTTGGATTCCTCTGCCTCCGCGTGATATTGATAAACCTTTCTTGATGCCTGTTGAGGACGTATTCTCAATTACTGGTCGTGGTACTGTAGCAACTGGTCGTATCGAAGCTGGTGTTATCAAGGTTGGTGACGAAGTTGAAATTCTCGGTTTGGGCGAAGACAAGAAGTCTGTTGTAACTGGTGTTGAAATGTTCCGCAAACTGTTGGACGAAGGTGAAGCTGGTGATAACGTAGGTCTGTTGCTCCGTGGTATCGACAAGAACGAAATCAAACGTGGTATGGTTCTCTGCAAGCCGGGTCAGATTAAGCCTCACTCTAAGTTCAAAGCTTCTATCTATGTTTTGAAGAAAGAGGAAGGTGGTCGTCACACTCCGTTCCACAACAAATACCGTCCTCAGTTCTATCTGCGTACTATGGACTGTACAGGTGAAATCACTCTTCCTGAAGGTGTAGAAATGGTAATGCCTGGTGATAACGTAGAAATCACTGTTACTTTGATCTATCCGGTTGCTTTGAACGTAGGTTTGCGTTTCGCTATCCGTGAAGGTGGTCGTACAGTAGGTTCTGGCCAGATTACAGAAATTCTGGACTAATAGTCTAAATATAATAAATCAGTTCCCGGTCTTCAGCTGGGAACTGATTATGTTCAAACGGGAGTAGCTCAGTTGGTAGAGCACCGGTCTCCAAAACCGGGTGTCGGGAGTTCGAGCCTCTCCTCCCGTGCTAATATTTTTAAAATGAAGAAGATTATAGCTTATTTTAAAGAGACTTACGACGAACTTGTGCATAAAGTGTCGTGGCCTACGTATTCTGAACTTACTAACAGTGCAGTAGTTGTTTTATATGCTTCCCTACTAATTGCAGTGGTAGTATTTCTGATGGATCTATGTTTCCAGAATGTAATGGAATTTGTTTATCCACATTAAAAATTAAGGAAAAATGTCTGAGGTTGAAAAGAAGTGGTACGTTCTGCGTGCTATTAGCGGAAAAGAAACTAAGGTAAAGGAATACCTTGAAGCTGATATTAAGAACAGCGACCTTGGTGATTATGTATCTCAGGTGTTGATTCCTACCGAGAAAGTATACCAGGTTCGCAATGGTAAGAAAATTGTGAAGGAAAGAAGTTATCTTCCCGGGTATGTTTTGGTGGAGGCTGCTCTTGTGGGTGAGGTCGCTCATCATTTGAGGAATACTCCTAATGTGATAGGCTTTTTAGGTGGATCAGAAAAACCGGTTCCTTTGAGACAATCGGAGGTTAATCGTATTCTTGGTACGGTCGATGAACTTCAGGATGCAACAGAAGAGTTGAATATCCCGTATGTTGTCGGCGAGACGGTAAAGGTGAATTACGGTCCGTTCACTGGCTTCAGTGGAATCATTGAAGAGGTGAATACTGAGAAGAAGAAACTGAAGGTCATGGTAAAGATATTTGGGCGGAAAACTCCGCTTGAATTAGGCTTTATGCAAGTTGAGAAAGAATAGTGCAGGTGTTACGCTGTAGTATTCTTCATTAATGTTTTATATATAAATCATTAAAAAAATGGCTAAAGAAGTTGCTGGACTAATCAAATTACAGATTAAAGGAGGCGCGGCAAATCCATCACCTCCCGTTGGACCTGCATTGGGTTCTAAGGGAATCAATATTATGGAATTTTGCAAGCAATTCAACGCCAGAACCCAAGACAAAGCAGGAAAGATCCTTCCTGTTATTATCACTTACTACGCAGACAAGTCTTTCGATTTTGTAATCAAGACTCCTCCCGTTGCTATTCAGTTGCTTGAGATAGCTAAGGTAAAGAGTGGTTCTGCTGAGCCTAACCGTAAGAAAGTTGCCGAGGTAACTTGGGAACAGGTACGTGCAATTGCTCAAGACAAATTGGTTGACTTGAACTGTTTTACTGTAGAAGCTGCCATGAAAATGGTTGCAGGTACAGCGAGAAGTATGGGTATTACTGTAAAAGGGGAGTTCCCGGTTAATAATTAATAAACTTCAATTAGAATGGGTAAACTGACAAAAAATCAAAAGTTAGCTGCAGAAAAAATTGAAGCAGGGAAAGCATACTCTCTCAAAGAAGCTTCTCAATTGGTAAAGGATATTACTTTTACTAAGTTTGACGCTTCATTGGATATAGACGTACGTTTGGGTGTTGACCCTCGTAAGGCTAACCAGATGGTGAGAGGCGTTGTATCACTTCCTCATGGAACAGGTAAGGTTGTACGGGTTTTGGTACTTTGTACCCCCGATGCTGAAGCTGCTGCAAAAGAAGCTGGTGCTGACTATGTTGGTCTTGACGAATATATTGAAAAGATCAAAGGTGGATGGACTGATGTTGATGTGATTATCACGATGCCGTCTATCATGGGTAAAATTGGTGCGCTCGGTCGTGTGCTCGGTCCCCGTGGATTGATGCCTAACCCGAAAAGCGGCACTGTAACTATGGATGTTGCTAAAGCTGTAAGAGAAGTAAAACAAGGTAAGATCGACTTTAAAGTTGATAAGAGTGGTATTGTTCATACTTCAATTGGCAAAGTTTCATTTAGTGCTGAGCAAATTCGCGATAATGCGAAAGAATTCATCTCTACTTTGAATAAATTGAAGCCGACTGCAGCCAAGGGTACATATATTAAGAGTATTTATCTT
The DNA here is from genome assembly GCF_030518095.1 of Bacteroides sp. ET489. Lineage (NCBI taxonomy): Bacteria > Pseudomonadati > Bacteroidota > Bacteroidia > Bacteroidales > Bacteroidaceae > Bacteroides > Bacteroides sp. ET489. The sequence goes on along the minus strand of NZ_JAULLJ010000015.1, from coordinate 63,618 downwards.
TCTAGCACAATGAGTGCAGGCATTAAGATTGACCCGAAATCTGTTGAAGAAATCTAATAAAACGGAGTAATAATGAGAAAGGAAGATAAAAGTACGATTATTGAGCAGATTGCTGCTACAGTAAAGGAATATGGCCATTTCTATCTGGTAGATACTACAGCTATGAATGCTGCTGCTACTAGCGCATTAAGAGCTGAGTGTTTCAAGGCAGGCATTAAGCTGATGGTGGTTAAGAATACTCTTTTCCACAAAGCTTTGGAAAGCTTGGAGGGCGATTTTTCTCCGGTTTATGGATGCTTGAAAGGAACAACTGCCGTAATGTTCTGCAATGTTGCAAACGCACCGGCTAAGTTGATTAAGGATAAGGCTAAAGATGGTATTCCTGGACTGAAGGCTGCATATGCAGAGGAAAGCTTCTATGTTGGTGCTGACCAGTTGGATGCTCTCGTAGCTATTAAGAGTAAAAATGAAGTTATTGCTGATATTGTTGCATTGCTGCAATCTCCGGCCAAGAACGTTATTTCTGCTCTGCAATCAGGTGGTAACACCCTTCACGGAGTTCTCAAAACTCTTGGTGAACGTACCGAAGCGTAAGCTTCAAACAAAAGAGTCGCAGGCTTGTTATAAGCTTGTGTGATTCAAAAAAATTATAATCAATTTATTTAGTATTAAACAATTAAAATCATACAAAAATGGCAGATTTGAAAGCTTTTGCAGAACAATTAGTTAACTTGACAGTAAAAGAAGTTAATGAACTTGCAACAATCTTGAAAGAAGAATATGGTATTGAACCTGCTGCTGCAGCTGTTGCTGTTGCTGCTGGCCCCGCTGCTGCTGGTGCAGCTGCTGCTGAAGAAAAGACTTCTTTCGATGTAGTATTGAAGAGCGCTGGTGCAGCTAAACTTCAGGTTGTTAAGGCCGTTAAGGAAGCTTGTGGTCTTGGCTTGAAAGAAGCTAAGGACATGGTTGATGGTGCTCCTAGTGTAGTAAAAGAAGGTTTGGCTAAGGACGAAGCAGAATCATTGAAGAAAACATTGGAAGAAGCTGGAGCTGAAGTTGAACTTAAATAAAATTAGCCTGTAAATCAGGTAAGTCGGTTAGGAACCCTTCGTGAAAAGGGTTCTTAACCTTTTTGTGTATATATTTAAAATTAAGTTCTACAAATCCATTAACAGATGTCTTCAAATACTGTAAATCAACGAGTTAATTTTGCTTCAACTAAGAACCCACTGGACTATCCAGATTTCTTGGAAGTACAATTGAAGTCATTTAAAGACTTTTTACAACTGGATACCCCGCCCGAGAAACGTAAGAACGAGGGACTATACAAGGTATTTGCTGAAAACTTCCCCATAGCTGATACAAGAAACAATTTTGTGCTTGAGTTTTTGGACTACTATATTGATCCGCCGCGCTATAGCATCGACGAATGTATAGAGCGAGGGCTTACTTATAGTGTCCCCTTGAAGGCAAAGTTGAAACTGTATTGTACCGACCCTGATCACGAGGATTTTGATACAGTGATTCAGGATGTCTTTTTGGGACCTATCCCTTATATGACCGATAAGGCGACGTTCGTTATTAATGGTGCCGAGCGTGTTGTTGTATCGCAGTTGCACCGTTCTCCGGGTGTGTTCTTTGGTCAGAGCGTACATGCTAATGGTACAAAATTATATTCTGCCCGTATTATTCCGTTTAAAGGCTCTTGGATCGAATTTGCTACAGACATTAACAACGTTATGTATGCATATATCGACCGTAAGAAGAAGTTGCCTGTAACAACTTTGCTTAGAGCTATTGGTTTCGAGAATGATAAAGATATTCTTGAAATTTTCGATTTGGCAGAAGACGTGAAAGTGAACAAGGCCAATCTGAAGAAGATTGTGGGCCGTAAGTTGGCTGCACGTGTGTTGAAAACGTGGATTGAAGATTTTGTTGATGAGGATACCGGTGAAGTAGTTTCTATCGAGCGTAACGAGGTTGTTATCGACCGTGAAACTGTAATTGAACCGGAACATATTGATATTATTCTTGAGTCAGGCATTCAGAATATCCTTGTTCATAAGGAAGAACCGAACCAGTCTGATTACTCTATTATATATAATACCCTGCAGAAGGACCCGAGTAACTCTGAGAAGGAAGCTGTCCTTTACATCTATCGTCAGTTGCGTAATGCCGATCCTGCCGATGATGCGAGTGCCCGTGAAGTCATCAATAATCTGTTCTTCTCTGAAAAGAGATATGATTTGGGTGATGTTGGTCGTTACCGTATCAATAAGAAACTGAATCTGACAACAGATATGTCTGTAAGGGTACTTACAAAAGAAGATATTATTGAGATTATCAAGTATCTGATTGAATTGATTAACTCGAAGGCTGATGTCGATGATATCGACCACTTGAGCAACCGTCGTGTACGTACAGTGGGAGAGCAGCTTTCCAATCAGTTTGCTATCGGTCTGGCCCGTATGTCACGTACGATTCGTGAACGCATGAATGTCCGTGATAATGAGGTGTTCACTCCGATTGATTTGATCAATGCGAAGACAATCTCTTCTGTTATAAATTCATTCTTCGGAACGAATGCTTTGTCTCAGTTCATGGACCAGACCAATCCTCTGGCAGAAATTACGCACAAGCGTCGTATGTCTGCGCTGGGTCCTGGTGGTTTGTCTCGTGAACGTGCAGGTTTCGAGGTGCGCGACGTACACTATACTCACTATGGTCGTCTGTGTCCGATTGAAACGCCTGAAGGTCCGAACATCGGTTTGATTTCTTCGCTCTGTGTATTTGCGAAGATCAATGATCTGGGCTTTATTGAGACTCCTTACCGTAAGGTTTCCAACGGCAAGGTCGATTTGTCGCCCGAAGGTTTGCTTTACCTGTCGGCCGAAGAAGAAGAAGGCAAGATTATTGCGCAGGGAAATGCACCGTTGAATGATGACGGTACGTTTATTCGCGATAAGGTTAAGTCACGTCAGGATGCCGATTACCCGGTTGTACCGCCCAGTGAAATAGAATTGATGGACGTATCTCCGCAGCAGATTGCCTCTATTGCCGCTTCATTGATTCCGTTCCTTGAGCACGATGATGCTAACCGTGCGTTGATGGGATCGAACATGATGCGCCAGGCTGTTCCTCTGCTTCGTAGCGAGGCGCCGATTGTGGGTACTGGTATCGAGCGTCAGTTGGCTCGTGATTCTCGTACACAAATCGCTGCCGAGGGTGAAGGTGTGGTTGATTTCGTAGACGCAACAACGATTCGCATCCTTTACGACCGTACGGAAGATGAAGAATTTGTAAGTTTTGAGCCTGCATTGAAGGAATACCGCATTCCGAAATGGCGCAGAACGAACCAGAATATGACCATCGACCTCCGCCCGATTTGTGAAAAGGGTCAACGTGTGACGAAAGGCCAGATCCTGACCGAAGGCTATTCTACCGAAAATGGTGAATTGGCATTGGGTAAGAACCTTTTGGTGGCTTATATGCCTTGGAAGGGTTACAACTACGAGGATGCTATTGTATTGAATGAACGTGTTGTTCGTGAAGATATTCTGACTTCTGTACACGTTGAAGAATATTCTTTGGAAGTTCGTGAAACGAAACGTGGTATGGAAGAACTGACGTCAGATATTCCTAACGTCAGTGAAGAAGCTACGAAGGACTTGGATGATAATGGTATTGTCCGTGTAGGTGCTCGCATCGAGCCGGGTGATATCCTTATCGGTAAGATTACTCCGAAGGGTGAATCTGATCCGTCGCCGGAGGAGAAACTTCTTCGTGCTATCTTTGGTGACAAGGCTGGCGATGTGAAAGACGCTTCTTTGAAGGCATCTCCGTCATTGAAGGGTGTTGTTATTGGTAAGCGTCTGTTCTCGCGTGTTATCAAGACCCGCAGCTCCAAGCTGGCCGACAAGGCACTGTTGCCCAAGATCGATGATGAATTTGAAGGAAAGGTTGCTGATCTGAAAAAGATCCTTATCAATAAGCTGTTGAAGCTGACAGAAAACTACACTTCCGAAGGTGTGAAGGATTATTTGGGAACCGACGTAATCGCTAAAGGCGCACGTTTCTCAGCTTCCGATTTCAGCGATCTTGATTTCACAACCATACAGTTAAGCAACTGGACGAAAGATGAGCATACCAATGAGCTGATCCATGCTTTGATAATGAACTTCATCAGAAAGTACAAAGAGCTGGATGCAGAACTGAAGCGTAAGAAGTTTGCCATTACCATTGGTGATGAGCTGCCTGCCGGTATCATTCAGATGGCGAAAGTTTATATCGCCAAGAAACGTAAGATCGGTGTTGGTGATAAGATGGCAGGTCGTCACGGAAATAAGGGTATTGTTTCTCGTGTCGTTCGTCAGGAGGATATGCCGTTCTTGGCCGACGGTACACCGGTAGATATTGTATTGAACCCGCTGGGTGTGCCTTCGCGTATGAACATCGGACAGATATTCGAGGCTGTTTTAGGTAGTGCCGGAAAGAAACTGGGCGTGAAGTTTGCTACTCCTATCTTCGATGGTGCTACGCTGGACGACTTGAATGAATGGACTGACAAGGCTGGACTGCCGCGTTACGGAAAGACAACTCTGTACGATGGTGGTACGGGTGAAGCCTTCGAGCAGCAGGCTACTGTAGGTGTGACTTACATGTTGAAACTGGGTCACATGGTTGAGGATAAGATGCATGCACGTTCTATTGGTCCGTACTCGTTGATTACCCAGCAGCCGTTAGGTGGTAAAGCACAGTTTGGTGGTCAGCGTTTCGGAGAAATGGAGGTTTGGGCATTGGAAGCCTTTGGCGCTGCCCACATTCTGCAGGAGATTTTGACAATCAAGTCTGATGACGTTGTAGGACGTTCCAAGGCATACGAAGCTATTGTGAAGGGTGAGCCTATGCCTACTCCGGGCATTCCTGAGTCGTTGAATGTGTTGTTGCACGAGTTGAGAGGCTTGGGACTGAGTATCAACTTGGAATAACTAACGTCTGCTTATCAATAATCAATTGTCAATTATCAATTATATATAAAGTATGGCTTTTAGAAAAGATAATAAGATAAAGAGTAATTTCTCGAAAATCTCAATCGGTTTGGCCTCTCCCGAGGAAATCCTGGAGAATTCGAGTGGTGAAGTTTTAAAGCCTGAAACCATCAACTATCGTACGTACAAGCCTGAACGGGACGGTCTGTTTTGCGAACGTATCTTCGGACCCGTCAAGGACTATGAGTGCCATTGTGGTAAATACAAGCGCATTCGTTATAAAGGAATTGTCTGCGACCGTTGTGGTGTTGAAGTAACCGAAAAGAAGGTTCGCCGTGAACGTATGGGACACATCCAGTTGGTAGTGCCTGTTGCACACATCTGGTATTTCCGTTCACTGCCTAATAAGATCGGCTATTTGTTGGGATTGCCCACAAAGAAGCTCGATGCCATTATTTATTACGAGCGTTATGTCGTTATTCAGCCGGGTGTTTTGTCTGACGAAGTAGCGAAATACGATTTGCTTGAAGAAGGCGAATATCTGGATCTTTTGGAGAAACTGCCTAAGGAAAACCAGTTCCTTGAAGACTCCGATCCGAATAAGTTTATCGCCAAGATGGGTGCCGAGGCTATTTACGACCTGTTGTCGCACATCGATCTGGATGCTCTGTCTTACGAACTGCGCCACCGTGCAGGAAGCGATGCTTCGCAACAACGTAAGACTGAAGCTTTGAAGCGTCTTCAGGTAGTAGAATCGTTCCGTGCTTCGCGTGGACGCAACAAGCCCGAATGGATGATTGTACGCATTGTCCCCGTCATTCCGCCCGAACTTCGTCCGTTGGTTCCGTTGGATGGTGGACGTTTTGCAACTTCCGACTTGAACGACCTTTACCGTCGTGTTATCATACGTAACAACCGTCTGAAACGACTCATCGAGATTAAGGCTCCTGAGGTGATTCTGCGTAATGAAAAACGTATGTTGCAGGAAGCTGTCGATTCATTGTTCGACAACTCTCGTAAGTCAAGTGCAGTGAAGACCGACGCTAACCGTCCTTTGAAGTCTCTTTCCGACAGTTTGAAAGGTAAGCAAGGACGTTTCCGTCAGAACTTGCTGGGTAAACGTGTCGACTATTCTGCACGTTCGGTAATCGTTGTAGGTCCGGAACTGAGAATGGGCGAATGCGGTATTCCTAAACTGATGGCTGCCGAGCTTTACAAACCGTTTATCATCCGTAAGCTGATTGAGCGCGGTATTGTGAAGACTGTAAAGAGCGCCAAGAAGATTGTAGACCGCAAGGAGCCTGTTATCTGGGATATCCTTGAGCATGTGATGAAAGGTCATCCGGTGTTGCTGAACCGTGCCCCGACACTGCACCGTCTGGGTATTCAGGCATTCCAGCCGAAGATGATCGAAGGTAAGGCTATTCAGTTGCACCCGTTGGCTTGTACGGCATTCAACGCCGACTTCGACGGTGACCAGATGGCCGTTCACTTGCCTTTGAGCAACGAGGCAATTCTGGAAGCACAGATGCTGATGCTTCAGTCGCACAACATCTTGAATCCTGCCAACGGTGCTCCTATCACAGTGCCTGCACAGGATATGGTGCTTGGTTTGTATTACATCACCAAGTTGCGTAAGGGTGCCAAAGGTGAAGGCTTGACTTTCTATGGCCCCGAAGAAGCGCTTATTGCCTACAATGAAGGTAAGTGCGACATTCACGCTCCGGTAAGTGTCGTAGTCAAGGATGTGGACGAGAATGGAAATATCGTCGACAAAATGATGCATGATACTTCTGTAGGACGTGTTATTGTGAATGAGATAGTACCTGCTAAAGCCGGTTATATCAATACGATTATATCTAAAAAGTCACTTCGCGATATCATCAGCCACGTAATCAAGGTTTGTGGTGTGTCCGAAGCTGCCGACTTCCTGGATGGAATCAAGAACCTGGGTTACTACATGGCCTTCAAGGGTGGTTTGTCGTTCAACTTGGGCGATATCATCATCCCCGAAGAAAAAGAGGCCTTGGTACAGAAGGGATATGAAGAGGTAGAGCAGGTGATCAATAACTATAATATGGGTTTCATCACCAATAACGAACGCTATAATCAGGTGATTGATATCTGGACACATGTCAACTCAGAGTTGTCCAATATCTTGATGAAGACCATTTCGAACGACGACCAGGGATTCAACTCTGTATATATGATGCTGGATTCCGGAGCCCGTGGTTCTAAAGAGCAGATCCGTCAGTTGTCCGGTATGCGTGGTTTGATGGCCAAGCCGCAGAAAGCCGGTGCCGAAGGTGGTCAGATCATCGAGAACCCGATTCTTTCGAACTTTAAGGAAGGTTTGTCCGTGTTGGAGTACTTTATTTCTACGCACGGTGCCCGTAAGGGTTTGGCCGATACAGCCTTGAAGACAGCCGATGCCGGATACCTGACACGTCGTCTGGTAGACGTTTCTCACGATGTGATCATCAACGAAGAAGACTGCGGTACGCTTCGTGGATTGGTTTGCACGGCATTGAAGAACAACGATGAAGTGATCGCTACTTTGTACGAACGTATTTTGGGACGTGTATCTGTGCACGACATCGTTCATCCTACTACAGGTGAGCTGATTGTTGCCGGTGGTGAGGAAATCACCGAAGCCATCGCACAGAAGATCGAGGATTCTCCGATCGAAAGTGTCGAAATCCGTTCCGTGCTGACTTGCGAATCGAAGAAAGGTGTTTGTGCCAAGTGTTACGGACGTAACCTGGCTACCAGCCGTATGGTACAGAAGGGCGAGGCTGTCGGTGTCATTGCAGCGCAGTCTATCGGTGAACCGGGTACACAGCTGACACTTCGTACATTCCACGCCGGTGGTACGGCCGCCAATATTGCGGCCAACGCAAGTATCGTAGCCAAGAACGATGCCCGTCTGGAGTTTGAGGAACTTCGTACGGTAGACATCGTTGACGAGTCGGGCGAACCGGCCAAGGTAGTTGTAGGCCGTCTGGCTGAAGTACGTTTCGTGGATGTAAATACAGGAATCGTGCTTTCTACACACAATGTGCCTTATGGTTCTACTCTGTATGCTGCCGATGGCGAACTGGTAGAGAAGGGCAAGCTGATTGCCCGTTGGGACCCGTTCAACGCCGTTATCATTACCGAAGCTACCGGTAAGATTGAGTTCGAAGGTGTAATCGAGAATGTAACATATAAGGTAGAATCGGATGAATCTACCGGTTTGCGTGAAATCATCATCATCGAGTCGAAGGACAAGACGAAAGTGCCTACCGCACACATCATGACCGAAGACGGTGAACTGATACGTACTTACAACTTGCCGGTGGGTGGTCACGTTGTTGTGGAAGACGGCCAGAAGGTGAAAGCCGGTGAGGTGATCGTGAAGATTCCGCGTGCCGTTGGTAAGGCGGGTGATATCACGGGTGGTCTTCCTCGTGTTACCGAGTTGTTCGAAGCACGTAATCCGTCCAATCCTGCCGTGGTTTCCGAAATCGACGGTGAGATTACGATGGGTAAGGTAAAACGTGGTAACCGCGAAATTGTCGTTACTTCCAAGACGGGTGAGGTGAAGAAGTATCTGGTACCTCTGTCCAAGCAGATTCTGGTTCAGGAGAACGACTATGTACGTGCCGGTACTCCGTTGTCCGACGGTGCCATTACTCCGGCCGATATCCTGGCCATCAAAGGTCCTACGGCCGTACAGGAATATATCGTGAACGAAGTTCAGGACGTATACCGTCTGCAGGGTGTGAAGATCAACGACAAGCACTTCGAAATCATCGTACGCCAGATGATGCGTAAAGTCGAAATCGATGAGCCGGGCGATACCCGCTTCCTCGAACAGCAGGTAGTGGACAAGCTGGAGTTCATGGAAGAGAACGACCGCATCTGGGGCAAGAAGGTGGTTGTCGATGCAGGCGATTCGCAGAACCTGCAACCGGGTCAGATCGTAACTGCCCGCAAGTTGCGTGACGAGAACTCGATGCTGAAGCGTCGTGACATGAAACTGGTTGAGGTACGCGATGCCGTTCCCGCCACTTCTACTCAGATTCTTCAGGGTATTACCCGCGCCGCATTGCAGACTTCGAGCTTCATGTCGGCTGCTTCCTTCCAGGAAACGACGAAGGTGCTCAACGAAGCTGCCATCAACGGTAAGGTTGATAAGCTGGAGGGTATGAAGGAGAACGTGATTTGCGGTCACCTGATTCCTGCCGGTACAGGCCAGCGCGAGTTCGAGAAGATCATTGTCGGTTCGAAGGAAGAATACGACCGTATGCTTGCCAACAAGAAGACAGTGCTCGACTATGCAGTTGACGAGAAAGTAGAGGAATAATCTACCAACAGATAGATATAAAGGAAGAAAGGAGATGTGTCAAGGTTGGCACATCTCTTTTTTTTATGCCTGTCGGTCACGAAGCACCCTACCGAAGCCGATGAAATTCTCTCATTCCCGCTCCGTTCCCTCCTCCCCTTGGGAGAGGGGCCGGGGGTGAGGCTCCACCCAATACCCGTTCCCATATTTCGTATGCACCCTGCGCCCCAACTGCGCCAACAGCCGGGCGAACGACGTACACGAACAGTCCTTCAGAGCAGCAGGATTCTTCTTCTTCACAGTTGCATAGATATCCGCCGCCGACATTAATCTTGCCCCCTGCTCGCCCGGCTCGGCGAAGCGGAAGCAGGAGCTGACCAACTCTTCGGCGGGCGTGACGCGGTAGAACGGGCGATTGGCCTGCTGGATTTCGTTTTCCTCTTCCTTGCTGAACCAGCAGCGTTCGCCGTTCTCCAACTCGTGCAGCAGCTGGGCATAAAGCTGTTCATAATCCACCGGCGTGTTGCAGTCGATGGGGTGCTCCACCTCCACACAGATGAAGCGGCGGCTGCCCGAAAGGTCGGTCAGCAGGTCGCGGCGGTTGCTGGTGCCGATGAAGGAGGCGATGCGGGGCAGTGCCTCTGCCGTGCGGCGATAGGCGCGACGTACGCGCAAGGCTTCCATTTGCATCAGGTTCTTCAGCTGGGGCATTCGGCTGGCAGGCAGGCGGTCGAACTCGTCCAAATTGATGAGTCCGTACGAGGCAAGTTTGTTCTCCGCCGCCGTGGCGTTGGTCAGGTCGAAGCTTTCGGTGAAGTAATCGCGCAACTGGGGCGGAAGCAGCAGGCGGCAGAAGGTGGATTTTCCAAAGCCTTGTGCGGTGCTGACCAGTAGCGGAGCCACACTGTTGGCACGTCGTCCCTCTCCGCCACGGCCTGTCCACTGGGCGGTGACGGCCAGCATCCAGCGGTGGAAAGCGCGTGTCCAGAGGTCGCTGTCAGCAACCCGTTTGGCAAGGTCGGTCACGCGGTCGGTACCGTCCCATGCGGGGAGTTGCTTGAAGTAGAGGTCGAACGGGTGATAAGCCTGCACGTGGTCGGACTCCACGTAGCGTTTCACGTCGCGGTCCCAGCAATCCACGCCGCTGTCGATGGCGTCGAGGGCGATGCCGTTCAGCGTGCGGTTGTCCACGGGAGTATAAATAAGGTGGTGCGGATTGCCCGTTAGGTCGTTATTCACACGGGCGCACTCCGTTCGTTCCGTCAGCAGGTTGTAGCGGAAAGCGTAGTGCAGTTTCAGGTAGCGCATCAGGCGTTGCATCATCTGTTGCTGGCGCGAGGGCTTTTCGGGTTGGGTAGGGGATTCTTCAGCAGGTGCGGCGAGAACTTTTTGGGGCATATCTTTTACCACCTCTTTTAGCGCATCTTTCACCGTATTCTCTTCAATGACAGGTGGTTGCTCCATTGTCAGGATACGCGCCTCAGCAGCTTCATCGGGTTGTGCATCCACCCATTCAATGATTTCGTTCCCGCCGTTCAGGCTGAACATACGTTTTTGTTCGCCTTTGGCACGGTCGTCGGGCGTCCATGTCATGCGGACGCTGAACTCGCCGCCGCCCATCACTACAAATACTTCGCCTCCGGGCAGGCGGGTACAGACGTGTTGCAGGTCGGAGAACAACTGTTCGTAGGCAGAAGCGGAAGAGGAAGCTGTCGTCGTGTCGTTCGTGTTAGTCGTGTCGTTTGTCGTGTTGTCCTTGCGTGCGTTCCACGGAAGGAACCAGCTTTTCAGGTTCGTAATCAGGTTCATAGCGATTTTGGGGTTTAAGTGATAGTGGACGGGGGACGCGGTTACAGACCCCGAGTTTCCCCGTTCCCTTGTTAACTTGTTAACTCGTCAACTTGTCAACTCATTAACTTATTAACTGTTCCCCAAAGATACAAAATCGGAAGGCCTTTGTCAAGTGGATGAGGGTGAAATAATCAACAAAAATCAACTTCTTTTTTCAATCACCACGGAAGGACACAGAGCTTTTATCAGTTTGCAGGGTGAAGTTTCACCGTAATATTCTGTGGGTGAACTATTTGTGGTGAAAGATGGATACGCGGACTACACGGAATGAGCGGATGAACGCGGATTTTAATTTTTAATTATTCATTTTTAATTGAATCAACGTGAAGCTTTATCTTTCACCACATCCGTCTGATTTTCAGCACTAATTTTCCTTGTTGAAAGCGTGAACCCAATTTCTCCTTTTCTCCTTTTCATCCGTGTTCGTCCGTCCCCTCCGCGTCGTCCGCGTATCCATCCTTCCCCCGTTTTTCATTATTCACTTTTCATTCATAACCACCTACTTTAGCGGCGTAACATCGGTAGTTAGCCGACGTAACAAGCAATCCCGCCGGATATGACAAGCAATGTCACCGAGTTTTACAAGCAATCCCGTCAGGTTTAGCCTGCAAAGCCCACGAGTTTGGTAAGTAAAGCCCGCGAGTATTGCCTGCAACTCCCACGAGTATTGCAAGTGTTGTTCGCGAGCCGTACAAGTGTTTCTCACGAGCCGTGCTTGTGTCGCTCATGAGCCGTGCAAGCATCTCTTTTTTTATGCTGTTTGAGACTGCTGGATAATGAACAAGGCCATAAGGAATTTCCTTCTTTTCCCTATGGCCTTCCCCCTCGTTAACTCGTCAACTAACCTACATCCGGTTCTTCTGCGAACTGCCCGCACCCGTCCCCTTGTACTTGCTCTTGGTCGCATTGAACTTGTATCGCAAGGTCACGGTGAAGGTGCGCCGCGTGTCGGTGCCCATTGTCAGGGTGCGGATTCCGCTATAGGCCGTCACGTGGTTCGTCATGGTGCTGAACAGGTCCGTCACGCTCAGCAGGCACGACAGGCGTTTCCCGGCAAACTCCCTGTACAGTGAAGCGTCCAGCCGCCACTGGGTCTTGTCGTTGTGCACGTTCTCGCTATGTCCCTGGGTTATTACGGTCGCGTCCACATACATCAGGATGTCCCAAGGCAGTTCCAGGCTGTTCTTCCAAAGGAAGCTGCCCAACGGATGATTGAACATCCGGCTGCCTTCGGGCGTGCTCCCCTTGTACCATTGCTGCTCCATGCTGGCCACCCATTGCGGTTGCCAGCAGCCGAACTTCGGGCTGTAGGCCACCATGGCATACGCTTTGTCGAAGTCTTCTATATTGACCGGTCGCAGCAGGCTGATGGCGGGATTGTCCGCCGAGTACGAGTCGCAGAAGCTGGTCATGCCGTCCTTGATGTGCCGGTAGCCTCCCGAAAAGTAGAGCTGCTTCCAGGCAACGTCCAAGGTGAGGTTGTGGCTCAACGTAGGCTGCAACAGCGGATTGCCGGCTTCGTAGGTGTAGCGGTTGACGTAGCGCGGAGCGCTGTTCAGCAGGCTGTAGTCGGGGCGGGTGATGTCGGCGGCATAGCTTAGCTGCAACTGCACCTGGCCGATGGGGTGCGACAGGCTGAGGGAAGGAAACACGTTGGAGTACTTCCGGCTTTGCTCTTTGTTGAACACGCCGTATTCGTAGTAGTCGCTCTTCAGATGCTCGTAGCGCACACCTGCCTGCACGCTGCCCTGTCCCAACTGGCGGCTGTACTCGCCAAACACGGCCCACATTTCTTCCTTCACTTCGTCGTCCTCGCCTTGCAGGATGCCTTCGCGGTTGTCGTACAGGCTTGTCCGGTTGTTTCGCGTATATTCGCTGCCCACTGCAAACTGGCCGCCCGCCAACGCATGCGAAACGACCAGCTTGGCGGCATACAGCGTGTTCCGGCTCTCGTCGAAAGTGGTGATGTCCCTGGCTTCTTCCGGCAGATCCAGCGTCCGGGTGTATTCCCGTCCGAGGCTTCTTCCCTTGCTCTCGTTCCACAGACCGTCGGCGTTGAAGTCCACGTTCCATCCGCCCACGGTGCCGTTGTAGTAAAGGTTCAGCCGATGGTCCGTCTGGCGGGCATCCGAAGCGTTCGTGTTCTCCGCCTGTTCATACGCCTCTCCGTCCAGCAGCACGTCGGTATGCATCGACAGGTCCGAAGCCGACTTGGGGGTACGCTTGTAGTTGTATCGCACGCCCAGCGCATGGGCGGGATTCACCTGCCAGTTCAGCGACAGCATGCCCTCCAGATGCTGCGAGTGCGAGCGGTTGGACAGGTCGGAATGCTGCGTCCATGTCTTGTCCAAGTAGGTATCCTGCCGGACCGTCTTGAAATACTCGTCCCGGTCATTGCTTCCGAACAGCATGCCCGACAGGTCGAAGCCTCCCGAGCGGTAGTTGAAGTTGAACTGGTCGAGCACCGTCCAGTCGTACTGGTACTGTCCCAACAGCCGGTTGTTGAAGCCGAATCCTTCGCCCGGCGCACGCTTGGTGGTGATGCGCACCACCGCCTTCACCGAAGCCGCATAGCGGGCGCCGGGATTGTTGATTACCTCTACCGACTTGATGTTGTCGCTGGCCAGCTGGTCCAGTTCGGAGGAGTCGCGCACCTTGCGCCCGTTGATATACACCTCCGCTGCTCCACGCCCGAAGACGCTTACCGCCCCGCCACCGGCCGATACACCCGGTATGCGGTCCAGCAGGTTTTCTGCCGTTCCCGCCTTCTCCAGTATGGTTCCGGCCACGTTCGTAATGCTGGCTCCGTTCTTCAGCCTCGTCTTGGGCAGGTCGCCCTTCACCACCACTTCGTCCAACAGTTGCGCATCGGCTTTCAGTTGCAGCGACAGCAGTTCGCCCGGCCCGCATTCCTTATATAAAGTGGTATAACCGATGCACGACACTTTCAGCACGCCCTTCCCGCCTTCTGCCGACAGGCTGAAACTACCGTCCTCGCCGCTCACCGCTCCCGCCACGAATGCCGAGTCGGGTAGGGAGAGGAAAACAACATTGGCGTAAGACAAGGGTTGCTGTTGCTCGTCCGTCACTTTTCCGGTCAGAGTCTGACCGCTTGCACATATTGCCATTGCCAACAGCAATATGCAGGTTGATAGTCGTTTCATAATCAGTTGCTTTTTATTTTGTTTTGATATTCTTTTCTGTCATTCAGGAGCAAGTTCTCCTTTTCCTCCTATAACCTCGTCCCCTTGTCAACTCGTCCCACTTGTCAACCAATCACATCCGGTTCTTCTGCGAACTGCCCGCACCCGTACCCTTGTACTTGCTCTTGGTTGCGTTGAACTTGTAGCGGATGGTCAGGCTGACGCTTCGGCTGTTCGGTTCGGCATCCGTATAGAAAGTACGCAGGTTGCCCAAGTACACCAGCGAACGCGAACGGGTACTGTTGAACAAGTCGGTAGCCTGAAGCTGGAACGTAAGCCTGTCGTTCAGGAAACCTTTGTAAAGCATTGCATTGACCGACCACAACTGTCGCTTCACTTCCGTATTTTCCTCATGACCTAACGAACTCCACGAAGCATCGGCGTTTAACAGGAAACCGCCGGGAAGTTTCAGGCTGTTCTCCCACGAAAGGCTTATCAACGGTTTGTCCAGATTGAGTCGCCCCCAGGGAGTATCTGTGTGATACCATTGCTTGACGACTGCTGCCGTAAGCTGCGGTGACCAGATGCCGATGGTAGGAGTAAGCGAGAGCGAAGCAAACGTATGATTGTATGCCGGAGCATTCGTATTGGTCAGCAACGCGATGGAAGGATCGGTGTCCGAATAGGGGATGCTGGTTGTGACAATCGCGTCTTTCGTGTGCACATAGCCCAGCGTCAGTTGCGTCCAGTCGTATACGGCATTCAGAATTAGGTTTTGTGCCACTTGCGGACGGAGTAGTGGATTGCCGCTTTCGTAAGTATAACGGTTATTGTAAACAATGTTCCCTCTCAGCATGTGGTACGACGGGCGCACAATGTCCGAAGCATAGCTCAGTGCCAACTGTACATTTCCTGCAGGCACAACAACCGTAGCCGACGGAAACCAGTCATTGTACTGCTTGCTTTGGCTTTCTACCCGTTTGCCTCCTTCGTAATAGTCGGCTGCCACATGTTCGAAACGCACACCTGCCTGCACATAGACCGAACCAAACGAACGCCCATATTCCACGAAGCCCGAAGCGTTGCCTTCCCTTATCTCGCTGTGGTCATCTTCTAACAGTCCTTCGGGATTCACATAGTCGTTGCCGTGCGTGTTGTGCGAATATTCGCCACCCAGCGAAAGTTCGCCACCTAACCATTCGCGCGACAGTACTAATTTTCCGGCATACAGGCTGTTGTCTGCCCGACTGAAGGTATTCACCTGGCGACGGTCGGTCTCCGTTCCCGATGGGGTAGTAACCTGTTCATCGGTAAATCCGTCTGTATCATTTCCGTTCCACAAGGCATCAGCATTGAAGTCTATGTTCCATTTTCCCACTTGGCCTGCATAATAGAAGTTCAGCGTGTGACTGGTTTCTCGTGAAGTGCTTTCATAGACACTCCGCAACAGTTCGTCTTGCTCTCCGTTCTGTAGCACTTCGCTGTCCAGTGTTCCCCAACTGTCGTAACGGGGTTGACGTTTCCAGTTATAGCGTACTCCAAGTGCATGCCCGTTGCCGAACGTATAATTGGCCGAAAGCATGGTGTAGAGGTTCTGCGAATGTTCCTTTTCGTCCATGTGCATGTGCTGGTTCCACAGCTTGTCCAGATAAGTATCCTGCACAACGTTTCTTTCGCTCCATGCATGCCCGTCGGAAGCTGCCAGCATGCCCGACAGGTCGAAGCCTCCCGAGCGGTAGTTGAAGTTGAACTGGTCGAGCACCGTCCAGTCTTTGTTGAATTTGGCATAAGCACGGTTGTTGAAGCCGAATCCCTCGCCCGGCGCACGCTTGGTGGTGATGCGCACCACTGCCTTCACCGAAGCCGCATAGCGGGCGCCGGGGTTGTTGATCACCTCTACCGACTTGATGTTGTCGCTGGCCAGCTGATCCAGTTCGGAGGAGTCGCGCACCTTGCGCCCGTTGATGTACACCTCCGCCGCTCCGCGTCCGAAGACGCTTACCGCCCCGCCACCGGCCGATACACCCGGTATGCGGTCCAGCAGGTTTTCTGCGGTTCCCGCCTTCTCCAATATGGTTCCGGCCACGTTCGTAATGCTGGCTCCGTTCTTCAGCCTTGTCTTGGGCAGGTCGCCCTTCACCACTACTTCGTCCAACAGTTGCGCATCGGCTTTCAGTTGCAGCGACAGCTGTTCGCCCGGTCCGCAATCCTTATATAAAGTAGTATAACCGATGCACGATACTTTCAGCACGCCCTTCCCGCCTTCTGCCGACAGGCTGAAACTACCGTCCTCGCCGCTCACCGCTCCCGCCACAAATGCCGAGTCGGGCAGGGAGAGGAAAACCACGTTGGCGTAAGACAAGGGTTGCTGTTGCTCGTCCGTTACTTTACCACTCATGTTTTGCGCCGATAAAGTACAGGCATATATTAGGCCACAACATATCAAGAAAAGTTGTTTTAATGTATTCATGCTATATAAATTTATTGATTATCATGTGTTTAGAACTTGTGTAGCCAGGCATCCAGCGTTTCACCATTGATAAAGAGGTTAGGATCCATCAGTAAGAGCCGTTTCTTAATGCGTGCTTTCTGCTGATAGACCGAAGTACGTGATATGGCGGATAGGATAGCCACTTGAGGTACTGAGAAATGGAGCTTAAGGAGGATGCAATATTGAATATCGACCTCTGTCAGATTTGGGAAACGGGTGGTAAGACGGACCGTGAAATTATTGTAGATATCGTCCACCAAGGCTGAAAGAAGAAGTCTGTCCTCTTCTTTAAGGAAACGGGGATTACTTCTTAACTCATTGACCAAAGGCTGCTCGGCTATCAAACGTTCGGCCAGTCTGCATTCCCGTTCTTTCAATTGCTCCATTTCGGAAGTCAATATTTGTATGCGCTGTTTATTGGATTCAATGCAGACTGGAGATCGGGTTTCGTTTCGTTTTTCGGATAGTTTTTTCTGAGCCTTTATCTTCATGCTTGGAGTTTATTTTTCACGTTTCAGTTATTTTGGGCAAAGTTAACTGATTCTTTTTTACATTTAAACAAACTCGTATATACAGGCTTTTATGTGTATCCTATTGTTATACAGGTGCTTATTTGTTTTTGCTAATATTACGATATATACAGTCTCTATTTTTTAGAACCTGTACAACCATGAATCGAGCGTTTCTCCATCAGCAAAAGTATCAGGTGTCTGTTGCAAGATACGCTTCTTGGTACGTGACTTCTGCTGCGATACAGAAGTAGGAGAAACCGCTGTAAAGGCCGCAATCTGGGCAATGCTAAAATTTAATTTTAAAAGAATACACAACTGTAAGTCAACGTCTGTCAGACGAGGGTATTGCTTCATGAGCCGTAAGGTGAAATCGGGATACACCTTGTTGACCAAAGTAGTCAGATGATTAAAATCTTCTGATTGTAGAAAACGGGGTGAAGTGCGTAGCTCTTTTACCAATGGGGTAGAGGTTATCAATTGTGTGGTCAACAGAAGTTCTCGGTCTTTTAGTTGCAATACTTCAGCAGTAAGTTTCTGAGTAAACTTATCTTTGGAGGGCATATCGTTCAACTGTTTCCAGTAAATATCAATCTGTCGTTGCAAATCCTGATTGAGCTGTGTCAGTTCCTGATTCTGTAGTTTCAGATTTTCGATGAATGTCTGTTGTTCCTGTTGTTCATGAGCTTGCTGGTGTACCAGTTGCATTTGTAGCTCCCTGATACTTTCTTGATTCTGGGTTATCAGTCTTTCATTATCTTTCAGTTGGCGCAGATGTTTCTGTAAATCGTCCGAAAGTTGACGGATAACTTGCTCTTTGCGCTTCAGATTCCGCTGGTACATTATTATTAGAATAAGAACCATACCCAGCAGCAAAGCGATGATAAGCACAATCTGAAATTCCAGCCGTTGGCGCCGGATGGTAAGTTCATAGTTCTGTTGCTGTAAGCGAGTACGGGTCTCCTGTTGGCGTAGTTCTGTCTGGTGCTTTTCGGCAAGAGAGACCTCTATGGAGTCGCAATAACGTTCAAATCCCACTATATCAATCGGATTACCGACCCTGTTGTCCAATACGGCACGCAATAGATATACCCGTCCTTTCTCAATCAGTTGAGTCTGATTCTTATTTCGTTTGCGCATGTCGTCCAAAGATTGTTCTACCTGGTTCACATAATATCGGGCAGAATCAAATTGCTCCAGACAGAAATAGCTATAAGCCATGCTCAATTTAATGGCATTAATGAAAGATGTAGTGAAAGAGAACTTTGCCTTCATCAGCTGATGAAACTGCTCTATGGCATCCCGGTATCGGCCGGCTAGCATAAACGCATCGCCATGATTGCGTTGGATATGATAGGCAAAAGCCGTATCACCGGCAGCAAACGCCAGATTGGCTGCTTTTTCTAAACAATCCATATTAGACAAATCACCATCCAGTTGAGACACTAACGCCAGTGAATAGACCATCTGATAATGTTCCTCTACTGGTAGTTTGTCGGCTATGCGCAACATATCTTCTATCATTTTCCGGCATTCCTTGTAGCGGCTCTGTTTGTAGTACACTTCCAATTTCTTGCGTTGTAATACCAGCATGTCAGCTGTGTCTTGTCTGGCAATGGCCAAATTAATGCCTTCATCAAACACAGCGATGGCCTCGTTGTCTCGGTTTGCCCATCGCAGGTACATACCTTCCAGCAGATAGCCGTCGTAGAGTTTGCTCGAATCGCCCGACTGGCGGTAATAAGCAGCAGCCTTTCCTATCAATGAATCTTCGGCCAACGACATGTCTAACCGGTAGTGTGCCATTGCTTTGTCCCATATTAACTGCATTTGTTCGGGTGGTGTAAAGGACGATTCATCCAGAATGTCATTCAATAGGCATAGTGCGGAGTCTGGCTGGTCTGTCAACATTGAATCGGCATGTCGCAGCAAGCGGGCGACATCTGGCTGACTGTTACAAGCGGTCAATAATCCGGCGAGCACACAGCTGAGCATCAATAGTTTTCCGAAGTTTATGCCATTTGCTTTCATTTCACAATACAAAGATTTTCGGTTTCATTACTCTGCAAAAATAACGTAATCATGAAAAATGCGAACTCTCTTTTTTATTTTTTTCTCATCAGGAAGGAAAACTTCTGCTTTTATTTCTAAGTGAAGTGATAACTTCTTTCACTCCTGGAAGCATATTAAATCCGATACCTAAGTTATCTTTTATGCGTTTTTACTTGTATTTTTCGAATAGTATTCCGTACTTTTGTGACAGATTCAATAACTAAAAACATATATTTATGGAAAATCAGGAAAATAATAACGGACAGTTACAAATAGAATTGAAGGAAGACGTGGCTCAAGGCACTTATTCGAACCTGGCTATCATTACTCATAGCAGTTCGGAGTTTGTATTCGATTTCGTACGCGTGTTGCCGGGAATGCCCAAGGCAGGTGTGCAGTCGCGTGTCGTTATGGTGCCCGAGCATGCTAAACGTCTGCTTCGTGCGTTGGAAGAAAATATTGCCAAATACGAAAGAGTGTTTGGCGAAATCCGGGTACCTCAGGAAGGTGCCGGCCGTCAGGCCATCTTCCCGTTGAAGGGTGAAGCCTGATGCTATAAAAGGCATTCTATATAAAGTAAGGAAGGTGTGTCAAAACTAAAAGTAACTGCCATCTTGTTATTTTTAGGCACGGATTACGCGGAAAAACGCAGAGAAAGAAGAATAATCATCCGTGAAATTCCGTGTAATCCGTGCCTAAAGGAAAGCGGTTTCTTAATTTGACACACCTTCACTGTGTTTATTTAGGTACACCGTATACGGCCAGGTCGCCCAGCTCTTCTTCGATGCGGAGCAACTGGTTGTACTTGGCCATGCGGTCCGAACGGCTCAGCGACCCGGTCTTGATCTGTCCGCTGTTGGTGGCTACGGCAATGTCGGCAATGGTGGCATCTTCCGTTTCGCCCGAGCGGTGCGAGGTGACGGTGGTGTAGCCGTGGCGGTGGGCCATTTCGATGGCGTCGAGCGTTTCGCTCAACGAGCCGATCTGGTTGACCTTGATCAGGATGGAGTTGGCGCAACCTTCGGCAATGCCTTTGCGGAGGAACTCGACGTTGGTGACAAAGAGGTCGTCGCCTACCAGCTGGCAGCGGTGCCCGATGCGGGCGGTCAGCTTCTTCCAGCCTTCCCAGTCGTTTTCGCTCATGCCGTCTTCGATGGAGTCGATGGGGTACTTGTTGATGAGTTCCTCTAAGTAGGCTATCTGTTCGTCGGCAGAACGTTTCTTGCCTTGGGGGCCTTCGAAGAGGGTGTAGTCATAGACTCCGTCTTTATAGAATTCGCTGGAAGCGCAGTCCATGCCTATCTTGACGTCTTTGCCCGGTTCGTATCCGGCGGTGCGGATGGCGGCCATGATACAGTCCAGCGCATCTTCGGTGCCGTTCAGGGCAGGAGCGAATCCGCCTTCATCGCCTACAGCCGTACTGAGGCCGCGTTCGTGAAGCACTTTCTTCAGCGCATGGAACACTTCGGCCCCCATGCGCAGTCCTTCGCGGAACGACGGTGCACCTACGGGCCGTATCATGAACTCCTGAAAGGCGATGGGAGCATCGCTGTGCGAGCCACCATTGATGATGTTCATCATGGGAACGGGCATCACATAGGTGTTGGTACCGCCGATGTATCGGTACAAGGGAATGTTGAGGGCATTGGCGGCTGCTTTGGCTACGGCCAGTGAGACGCCGAGAATGGCGTTGGCTCCCAGGTTCGACTTGGTAGGTGTGCCGTCCAGTTGCAGCATCTTGTGGTCGATGGCGCGCTGTTGAAGTGCCGACATGCCGATGAGGGCAGGGGCAATCACATGGTTTACGTTGTCTACGGCTTTCAGAGTGCCTTTGCCGCCGTAGCGTTGCCTGTCGCCGTCGCGCAGCTCCAAGGCTTCGTGTTCGCCGGTCGATGCACCCGAGGGTACGGCGGCACGCCCCATGGCGCCGCATTCCAGTGTTACGTCTACTTCTACTGTAGGGTTGCCGCGCGAGTCGAGTATCTCGCGGGCGATGATTCTTTTTATATTCATACGCTTTTGTTTTTAGGGTTTGTTACATAAATAGCAGGTGGCCGATCGGTGTCTTCGCCGGTATTTTCCGGATGGTTTTTTCAGATGCCACCTTTATAAATAACAGTTGAGAGGTGTGTAATG
This sequence comes from Bacteroides sp. ET489, assembly GCF_030518095.1. Classification (NCBI taxonomy): domain Bacteria; kingdom Pseudomonadati; phylum Bacteroidota; class Bacteroidia; order Bacteroidales; family Bacteroidaceae; genus Bacteroides; species Bacteroides sp. ET489. The sequence continues at coordinate 42,121 of NZ_JAULLJ010000015.1, read as the reverse complement.
TTCGGTTGTCTTCGCCGCAGGTTTGCTGTCCGTGGCTTTGGTTGCAACATTGCCAGGTGTTTGATTGGGGAGGTTTGTGCGATGGATGTGAAATGTGTAATGACCGTGAAAAATAATACGTTAAAAATAAATAATTGTACGTAGTGCATTGATTATTCAAAAGTTATTAGTATCTTTGCAGCCAAAAAGTGTATAGTTTCTGAATTAATATAACAATAATATATAACTAAAAACAATTAAAATGCCTACAATTCAGCAATTAGTAAGAAAAGGACGCCAGGTGCTGGTTGACAAAAGTAAGTCACCTGCCTTGGATTCATGTCCTCAAAGACGTGGCGTTTGCGTGAGAGTGTATACAACCACTCCGAAGAAACCGAATTCAGCTATGCGTAAAGTAGCTCGTGTGCGTTTGACCAATGGTAAAGAGGTGAACTCTTACATCCCGGGCGAAGGACACAACTTGCAGGAACACTCTATCGTACTGGTACGTGGTGGTCGTGTAAAGGACCTTCCGGGTGTACGTTATCACATCGTTCGCGGTACTTTGGATACTGCAGGTGTAGCCGGTCGTACACAACGTCGCTCTAAGTATGGTGCAAAGCGCCCGAAACCAGGACAGGCAGCTCCCGCTAAGAAGAAATAATTAGGTGGACTAAGAGCTCAGAACATTAACAATTAAAGTAATAACTTACGTTTTAGTTTGTTGGAGATGCTAAAGGTTGAGTAAATTCTCCGGAGGGAGAGTTGAAGAAGACAGAAGTAAACAACCAAGAACGAAAAACATTATTCTTTCAGACAAATGAGAAAAGCAAAACCGAAAAAACGTGTCATCCTTCCGGATCCCGTTTTTAATGATGTGAAAGTTTCCAAGTTCGTTAACCACCTGATGTACGACGGCAAGAAGAATACATCTTACGAAATCTTCTATGCAGCTCTGGAAACAGTGAAGAACAAGATGCAGAACGAAGAGAAATCTGCTCTTGAGATTTGGAAAAAAGCTTTGGACAACGTAACTCCTCAAGTTGAAGTAAAATCTCGCCGTGTAGGTGGTGCTACTTTCCAGGTTCCGACCGAAATCCGCCCCGACCGTAAGGAGTCTATTTCAATGAAGAATTTAATTATCTTTGCTCGCAAGCGTGGTGGTAAGTCAATGGCTGACAAGCTGGCTGCCGAAATCATGGACGCTTTCAACGAACAAGGAGGTGCCTTCAAACGTAAAGAAGATATGCACAGAATGGCAGAAGCTAACCGTGCATTCGCTCATTTCCGTTTCTAATGTTATAGTGGTACCTATTAATAATTAAAAACTTAAAGATTTAGAAAATGGCAAAGCGTGATTTACATTTGACTCGTAACATCGGTATCATGGCTCACATCGATGCCGGTAAGACAACAACCTCAGAACGTATCTTGTTCTACACAGGTCTGACTCACAAAATCGGTGAGGTGCACGATGGTGCTGCCACAATGGACTGGATGGAACAGGAACAGGAGCGTGGTATTACTATTACTTCTGCTGCTACAACTACTCGTTGGAAATATGCAGGCAATACATATAAAATCAATCTGATTGACACTCCGGGACACGTTGACTTTACTGCCGAAGTAGAACGTTCATTGCGTGTACTTGACGGTGCTGTTGCTGCTTACTGTGCAGTAGGTGGTGTTGAACCGCAGTCTGAAACTGTATGGCGTCAGGCTGACAAGTACAATGTTCCCCGTATCGGATATGTAAACAAAATGGACCGTTCGGGCGCCGACTTCTTTGAAGTAGTTCGTCAGATGAAGGACGTTTTGGGTGCTAATCCCTGTCCGGTTGTAATTCCTATCGGTGCAGAAGAAAACTTCAAGGGTGTCGTTGACCTGATCAAAATGAAAGCTATCCTGTGGCACGATGAAACCATGGGCGCTGACTATGACGTTGAGGAAATTCCTGCCAACTTGCAGGCCGAAGCTGAAGAGTGGCGTGAAAAAATGCTGGAAAAGGTAGCTGAATATGATGACGCTTTGATGGAGAAGTTCTTTGATGATCCTTCTACTATCACTGAAGAAGAAATCCTTCGCGGATTGCGTGCTGCAACCTTGAAGATGGATATCGTGCCGATGCTTTGCGGTTCTTCTTTCAAGAATAAGGGCGTTCAGACACTGCTTGACTATGTATGTGCTTTCTTGCCTTCTCCGCTGGATACTCCTAACATCGTAGGTACTAATCCTTCGACTGGTGAAGAGGAAGACCGTAAGCCTGATGAAGACGAAAAGACTGCAGCTTTGGCATTTAAGATTGCTACTGACCCCTATGTAGGTCGTCTGACATTCTTCCGTGTTTACTCTGGTAAGGTTGAAGCCGGTTCTTATATCTACAACAGCCGTTCGGGCAAGAAGGAGCGTGTATCTCGTCTGTTCCAGATGCACTCTAACAAGCAGAACCCTGTAGAAGTAGTATCTGCCGGTGATATCGGTGCAGGTGTTGGTTTCAAGGATATCCGTACGGGTGATACCCTCTGCGACGAGGATGCACCGATCGTACTCGAGTCTATGGACTTCCCCGAACCGGTTATCGGTATCGCTGTTGAGCCTAAGACTCAGAAGGATATGGATAAGCTGTCCAATGGTTTGGCCAAGCTGGCTGAAGAAGACCCGACCTTTACCGTTCGTACCGACGAACAGACCGGTCAGACAGTTATCTCCGGTATGGGTGAGCTTCACTTGGATATCATTATCGACCGTCTGAAACGTGAGTTCAAGGTTGAATGTAACCAAGGTAAGCCTCAGGTTAACTACAAGGAAGCCATCACGAAGACTGTTAACCTCCGCGAGGTTTACAAGAAACAGTCCGGTGGTCGTGGTAAGTTTGCCGATATCATCGTTAACGTTGGTCCGGTTGACGAGGACTTCAAGGAAGGCGGTCTGCAGTTCATCAACGAAGTAACCGGTGGTAACATTCCTAAGGAATTCATTCCTTCTGTACAGAAGGGCTTCCAGACAGCTATGAAGAACGGTGTATTGGCCGGCTTCCCGATGGATAGCTTGAAGGTTACTTTGCTCGATGGTTCTTTCCACCCGGTAGACTCTGACCAGCTGTCATTCGAAATCTGTGCAATCCAGGCTTATAAGAATGCTTGTTCTAAGGCCGGTCCTGTGCTGATGGAGCCTATCATGAAGCTGGAAGTTGTTACTCCGGAAGAGAATATGGGTGACGTGATCGGCGACTTGAACAAACGTCGTGGTCAGGTAGAAGGTATGGAGTCAAGCCGCTCAGGTGCCCGTATCGTGAAGGCTATGGTTCCGCTGGCTGAAATGTTCGGTTATGTAACAGCATTGCGTACCATTACTTCTGGTCGTGCTACTTCTTCTATGACTTACGATCATCACGCACAAGTATCTACTTCTATTGCCAAGGCAGTATTGGAAGAAGTGAAGGGACGTGTTGACCTGATTTAATCAACAGAATACAATCAGAGTACCGCAGGTTAGCGAATGACTCTTAACCTGCGGACTCTCTTTAGAATAATAATTTTAATAATAAAAGTAATGAGTCAAAAAATTAGAATCAAACTGAAATCTTACGACCACAACTTGGTTGACAAGTCAGCTGAAAAGATTGTAAGAACAGTAAAGACTACAGGTGCTATCGTCAGCGGTCCGATACCTCTGCCTACTCACAAGCGCATCTTTACTGTAAACCGTTCGACTTTCGTAAACAAAAAGTCTCGTGAACAATTCGAACTCTCTTCTTATAAGAGATTGATCGACATCTATAGCTCAACAGCTAAGACAGTAGATGCTCTGATGAAGCTGGAGTTGCCGAGCGGTGTGGAAGTAGAAATTAAAGTGTAAGTTAAGTATTAAAAATTTAGAGAAATGCCAGGATTATTAGGAAAAAAAATCGGAATGACATCCGTTTTCAGTGCCGAGGGCAAAAACGTGCCATGCACTGTTATCGAAGCAGGTCCTTGTGTTGTTACTCAAGTGAAGACTGTAGAAAAGGACGGCTATGCAGCTGTTCAGCTGGGCTTCCAGGATAAGAAAGAGAAGCATACTACAAAACCTTTGATGGGCCATTTTAAGAAGGCTGGAGTAACACCCAAGAAACACTTGGCTGAGTTCAAAGAATTTGCGACAGAGTTGAATCTGGGTGATACTGTAACTGTAGAACTGTTCAACGATGCCGATTTTGTAGACGTAGTAGGTACTTCTAAAGGTAAGGGTTTCCAAGGCGTTGTTAAGCGTCACGGCTTTGGTGGTGTAGGTCAGACTACTCACGGTCAGCATAACCGCGCTCGTAAACCGGGTTCTATCGGTGCTTGTTCGTATCCTGCAAAAGTATTCAAAGGAATGCGCATGGGCGGACAGCTTGGTGGCGACAGAGTAACTGTTCAAAACCTGCAAGTATTAAAAGTAATCGCGGAACACAATCTTCTTTTGGTGAAAGGTTCTGTTCCTGGTTGCAAAGGTTCAATCGTAATAATTGAGAAATAATGGAAGTTAACGTATATAACATTAAAGGTGAAGACACTGGGAGAAAGATTACGTTAAACGAGTCTATCTTCGGAATTGAGCCCAACGACCACGCTATCTACTTGGACGTTAAACAGTTTATGGCAAACCAGCGTCAGGGCACTCACAAATCGAAAGAAAGAAGTGAGATCAGTGGTTCTACTCGTAAAATCGGTCGTCAAAAAGGTGGTGGCGGTGCACGTCGTGGTGACATGAATTCGCCGGTACTTGTTGGTGGTGGACGCGTATTTGGTCCGAAACCGAGAGATTACTACTTCAAACTGAATAAGAAAGTAAAAGCTTTGGCTCGTAAATCAGCTTTGTCTTATAAAGCAAAAGAAAACGCCATTGTTGTGGTTGAAGACTTCGCTTTTGAGGCTCCAAAGACTAAAGATTTTGTTGCAATGACAAAAAATCTTAAAGTTTCTGATAAAAAGCTGCTTTTAGTTTTACCGGAAGCAAATAAAAATGTATATTTGTCAGCTCGTAACGTGAAGGGTGCTAACGTGCAGACTATCTCCGGGTTGAATACTTATAGAGTATTGGACGCTGGAGTTCTTGTGCTTACTGAAAGCGCACTTTCTGCTATTGACAATATCTTAATGTAAAAAGGAGGCTTAGATAATGGGAATTATTATTAAACCGTTAGTGACAGAAAAAATGACTGCAATTACTGATAAGGCGAACAATCGTTTCGGCTTTGTCGTGCGTCCTGAAGCTAATAAACTGGAAATTAAGAAAGAAATTGAGGCCCTTTATAACGTTACAGTAGTTGATGTAAACACAATGCGCTATGACGGTAAGAACAAGAGCCGTTACACACGTGCAGGTATCATCAATGGTCGTAAGAGCGCTTTTAAGAAAGCCATCGTTACGTTGAAAGAAGGAGATACTATTGATTTTTATAGCAATATTTAATAGAAATGGCAGTACGTAAATTTAAGCCCACAACACCGGGGCAAAGACATAAAATTATTGGTACTTTCGAAGAAATTACTGCACGAGTACCAGAAAAGTCTCTTGTATTTGGTAAGAAATCTTCAGGTGGTCGTAACAACGAAGGTAAGATGACTATGCGCTACATCGGCGGTGGTCATAAGAAGGTAATTCGTATCATTGACTTCAAGAGAAATAAAGACGGTGTACCTGCAGTGGTTAAAACAATTGAATACGATCCGAACCGTTCGGCTCGTATCGCTCTGTTGTTTTATGCAGATGGTGAAAAAAGATATATTATTGCTCCCAATGGATTGCAAGTTGGCGCGACTTTAATGTCAGGTGCGGATGCGGCTCCGGAGATCGGAAACGCACTCCCTCTTCAAAATATCCCGGTAGGTACTGTAATTCACAATATCGAATTACGCCCCGGACAAGGTGCTGCTTTGGTTCGTTCGGCTGGTAATTTTGCTCAGTTGACTTCAAGAGAAGGTAAGTACTGCGTTATCAAGTTGCCTTCAGGCGAGGTTCGTCAGATCCTTTGCACTTGTAAGGCTACAGTAGGTAGCGTTGGTAATTCAGATCACGGACTGGAAAGTTCTGGTAAGGCAGGACGCTCTCGTTGGTTAGGACGTCGTCCGCATAACCGTGGTGTTGTTATGAACCCGGTTGATCACCCGATGGGTGGTGGTGAAGGACGTGCTTCAGGAGGACATCCGAGATCTCGTAAGGGATTGTATGCTAAGGGTCTTAAGACAAGAGCTCCGAAGAAACAATCATCTAAGTATATTATTGAGAGAAGAAAGAAGTAATCTGATTAATTGAGAAAATTATGAGTCGTTCATTAAAAAAAGGTCCGTATATTAACGTTAAACTTGAGAAGAAAGTGCTTGCCATGAATGAATCTGGCAAGAAGGCTGTAGTTAAGACTTGGGCCAGAGCTTCAATGATTTCGCCTGATTTCGTAGGCCATACTGTTGCAGTTCACAATGGAAATAAATTCATTCCTGTTTACGTTACCGAAAATATGGTAGGACACAAGTTGGGCGAATTTGCTCCAACTCGTACATTCAGAGGACACGCTGGTAACAAGAAAAAATAAAGACAGGATTTATCTGAAATAATAAAGTAATAATATAATGGGAGCAAGAAAAAAAATATCGGCTGATAAAAGAAAAGAAGCCCTTAAATCCATGTATTTTGCGAAATTGCAAAATGTTCCTACTTCCCCGCGTAAGATGCGTCTCGTGGCAGACATGATTCGCGGTATGGAAGTGAACAGAGCGCTTGGCGTCTTGAAGTTCTCTTCTAAAGAGGCTGCTGCGAGAGTGGAGAAGCTGCTGCGTTCTGCAATTGCTAACTGGGAGCAGAAAAACGAACGTAAGGCTGAAAGTGGCGAATTGTTCGTAACAAAGATTTATGTTGATGGTGGTGCTACGCTGAAAAGAATGCGTCCGGCTCCGCAGGGGAGAGGTTACAGAATTCGCAAGCGTTCAAATCACGTAACATTGTTCGTTGGTTCTAAAAGTAATAACGAAGATCAAAATTAAGGTAAATGGGACAAAAAGTTAATCCAATAAGCAACCGTTTAGGAATTATCAGAGGCTGGGATTCCAATTGGTATGGTGGAAAGAATTACGGCGATTCTTTGTTGGAAGATAGCAAAATTCGCAAATATCTGAACGCTCGTCTTGCTAAAGCCAGCGTTTCAAGAATTGTAATCGAACGTACACTGAAACTCGTGACTATTACCGTTTGTACTGCACGTCCGGGTATCATTATCGGTAAGGGTGGCCAGGAAGTTGATAAGTTGAAAGAGGAATTGAAGAAGGTTACCGATAAGGACATCCAGATTAATATCTTCGAAGTTAAGAGACCTGAACTCGACGCCGTTATCGTGGCTAATAACATCGCCCGTCAGGTTGAAGGTAAGATTGCCTACCGTCGTGCCATCAAGATGGCTATCGCTAATACAATGCGTATGGGTGCGGAAGGTATTAAAATTCAGATTTCAGGACGTTTGAATGGCGCTGAAATGGCACGTTCTGAAATGTATAAGGAAGGAAGAACTCCGTTGCACACTTTCAGAGCAGACATCGACTACTGTCATGCAGAAGCATTGACGAAGGTTGGTCTTCTCGGTATTAAAGTTTGGATTTGTAGAGGTGAAGTTTATGGTAAGAGAGAATTGGCTCCGAACTTTACACAAAGCAAGGAAAGTGGTCGTGGAAGCAATAGCGGAAACAATGGCGGAAAGAACTTCAAAAGAAAGAAAAATAATCGCTAACGAATTTGATTTTTAGGAATTATGTTACAACCGAAAAAAACAAAATTCAGAAGACAACAAAAAGGCCGTCAAAAAGGCAATGCCCAAAGAGGTAACCAGCTGGCTTTCGGGTCATTTGGTATCAAAGCTTTGGAGACGAAATGGATTACAGGCCGTCAGATTGAAGCTGCACGTATTGCAGTAACGAGATATATGCAACGTCAAGGACAAATTTGGATTCGCATTTTCCCCGATAAACCTATTACGAGAAAGCCTGCTGACGTACGTATGGGTAAAGGTAAAGGTAATCCCGAAGGATTCGTAGCTCCTGTAACACCGGGTAGAATTATCATCGAAGCCGAGGGTGTTTCTTATGAGATCGCTAAAGAAGCTTTGCGCTTGGCAGCACAGAAGCTTCCTATCACTACTAAGTTCGTGGTAAGACGTGATTACGATGTTCAAAATCAAAATGCGTAAGGAGTATGAAAATAGCAGAAATTAGAGAAATGTCTACCAGTGACTTGGTAGAAAGAGTTGAAGCAGAAGTAGCAAAGTATGATCAAATGGTTTTGAATCATTCTATTTCTCCTTTGGATAATCCTGCTCAGATCAAACAGTTACGCAGAACAATCGCGCGTATGAAGACTGAGTTACGTCAAAGAGAACTTAACAATAAATGATGAGTTTGATGGAAGCAAGAAATTTAAGAAAAGAAAGAACTGGGGTTGTGCTTAGCAACAAGATGGACAAGACTATCACAGTTGCTGCCAAATTTAAGGAAAAACACCCCATTTATGGTAAGTTCGTTAGCAAGACTAAGAAGTACCATGCTCATGATGAGAAGAATGAGTGTAATGTAGGTGATACTGTACGTATCATGGAAACTCGTCCTTTGAGCAAGACCAAGAGATGGAGATTAGTAGAAATTGTAGAAAAAGCTAAGTAATTATGATACAAGCAGAATCCAGACTTACAGTATGTGACAACAGTGGGGCAAAAGAAGCCCTCTGTATTCGCGTTTTGGGCGGTACAGGTCGTCGCTATGCTTCTGTAGGGGATGTTATTGTTGTTTCTATCAAGAGCGTCATCCCTTCGAGTGATATTAAAAAAGGTGCAGTGTCTAAGGCTTTGATCGTACGTACTAAGAAAGAAATCCGTCGTCCGGATGGATCTTATATACGTTTTGATGACAACGCTTGTGTGTTGTTGAACAATGCAGGCGAAATCAGAGGTAGTCGTATTTTCGGTCCGGTAGCTCGTGAACTCCGTGCTACTAACATGAAAGTGGTGTCACTCGCTCCTGAAGTACTTTAATTTTGTAAAAGATTTAGGTAATGAGTAAGTTACATATAAAGAAAGGCGATACAGTTTACGTAAACGCTGGTGAAGATAAGGGTAAGACTGGTCGCGTGTTGAAGGTTCTTGTTGAGAAAAAACGTGCGATCGTTGAAGGTATCAACATGGTGTCGAAGAGCACAAAGCCGAGCGCTAAGAACCCCCAGGGTGGTATTGTGAAGCAGGAAGCTTCTATCCACATTTCAAACTTGAATCCGGTTGATCCGAAGACTGGTAAACCAACTCGTGTTGGTAGAAAAGTTAGTACTAATGCCAATGGCAAGAAGACTTTAGTGCGTTATTCTAAAAAATCAGGAGAGGAGATTAAGTAATGAGTAATACTGCTAGCCTTAAGAAAGAATATGCAGAGCGTATCGCTCCTGCATTGAAATCACAGTTCCAGTATTCTTCTTCTATGCAGATACCCGTACTTAAGAAGATTGTGATCAATCAAGGTCTGGGTATGGCTGTTGCCGACAAGAAGATTATTGAAGTGGCAATTAACGAAATGACTGCTATTACTGGCCAGAAAGCCGTAGCAACCGTTTCTCGTAAAGATATTGCAAACTTTAAGTTGCGTAAGAAAATGCCTATTGGCGTAATGGTGACTCTGCGTCGTGAGAGAATGTACGAATTCCTTGAGAAATTGGTTCGTGTCGCTCTTCCCCGTATCCGTGACTTCAAAGGTATTGAAAGTAAGTTCGATGGTAAGGGTAACTATACCCTTGGTATTCAGGAGCAAATCATTTTCCCTGAAATAAATATCGATAGTATTACAAGAATTCTCGGTATGAATATTACCTTTGTAACCTCTGCGAAGACAGATGAAGAAGGTTATGCTTTGTTGAAGGAATTCGGTTTACCGTTTAAGAACGCTAAAAAAGATTGATAAGTTATGGCAAAAGAATCAATGAAGGCACGTGAAGTAAGACGTGCAAAATTAGTAGCCAGATATGCCGAGAAAAGAGCTGCCCTGAAGAAAATCGTTAGAACGGGTGACCCTGTAGAGGCTTATGAGGCTGCACAAAAGCTTCAGGAATTGCCTAAGAATGCTAACCCCATTCGTCTGCACAATCGTTGCAAGCTGACTGGTCGTCCTAAAGGATATATCCGTCAGTTCGGCATTTCCAGAATCCAGTTCCGTGAGATGGCCTCAAACGGTCTTATCCCGGGTGTAAAGAAAGCAAGCTGGTAATTATTATTTTTTAAATATTGTCAGGGTAGTCCTGATTAATTTAATTTATTTTTTATATGACTGATCCAATAGCAGATTATTTGACGAGGTTGCGGAACGCTATTCAAGCGAAGCACAGAGTTGTGGAAGTTCCGGCTTCAAATTTGAAAAAAGAAATCACTAAGATTCTTTTTGAGAAAGGCTACATTCTTAATTACAAGTTTGTAGAAGATGGTCCTCAAGGTACAATCAAGGTAGCCTTGAAGTATGATCCGGTTAACAAGGTAAACGCTATCAAGAAACTGGAAAGAATTTCTTCTCCAGGTATGCGTAAATATACTGGTTACAAGGATATGCCGCGTGTTATTAATGGTTTGGGTATTGCTATAATATCTACTTCCAAAGGTGTAATGACCAACAAAGAAGCCGCTGAACTGAAGATCGGTGGTGAGGTTTTGTGTTATGTATATTAATGAGGAGGAATAAGCAATGTCAAGAATAGGAAAATTACCCATTAGCATTCCTGCCGGAGTAACAGTTACTTTGAAGGATGATGTAGTAACCGTAAAGGGACCTAAAGGCGAAATGAGCCAATACGTAAATCCTGCTATCAATGTTGCCATCGAAGACGGTCATGTAGTTTTGACAGAGAACGAGAACGCAATGTTGGATAATCCGAAGCAAAAACATGCGTTCCACGGTTTGTATCGTGCATTGGTTCACAACATGGTTGTTGGTGTATCTGAAGGATATAAGAAAGAGTTGGAACTTGTCGGTGTAGGTTACCGTGCTTCTAACCAAGGAAATATCATTGAACTGGCTTTGGGATATACTCACAGTATCTTTATACAGTTGCCGCCTGAAGTGAAGGTAGAGACTAAGTCTGAAAGAAATAAGAATCCGTTGATTATTCTGGAATCTTGTGATAAGCAATTGCTTGGTCAAGTTTGCTCTAAAATACGTTCTTTCCGTAAGCCTGAACCCTACAAAGGTAAAGGTATTAAGTTTGTTGGCGAAGAAATTCGTAGAAAGTCTGGTAAATCGGCCGGCGCTAAATAATCATTTAAATTGATAGAATATTATGACAACAAAAATAGAAAGACGAATTAAAATCAAATATAGAGTACGCAATAAAGTTTCAGGTACTCCTGAGTGTCCGCGTATGAGTGTATTTAGAAGCAACAAGCAAATCTATGTTCAGGTTATCGATGATTTGTCAGGTAGAACACTGGCTGCCGCTTCTTCTTTGGGTATGACTGAAAAGATGCCTAAGAAGGAACAAGCTGCTAAGGTAGGCGAGCTGATCGCTAAGAAAGCACAGGAAGCTGGAATTACTACTGTTGTTTTCGACCGTAATGGTTACTTATATCATGGGAGAGTAAAAGAAGTGGCTGATGCTGCACGTAACGGTGGACTTAAATTTTAATCATTATGGCAGGACTTAATAATAGAGTTAAGATTTCAAACGATATAGAACTGAAAGATAGATTAGTTGCTATTAATCGTGTGACCAAGGTGACAAAAGGTGGTAGAACTTTCAGCTTCTCTGCCATTGTGGTAGTAGGTAATGAAGAAGGTATCATCGGTTGGGGACTTGGTAAGGCAAGTGAAGTAACAGCTGCTATAGCAAAAGGTGTAGAATCTGCAAAGAAGAACTTGACAAGAGTACCTGTATTGAAGGGAACTGTTCCTCACGAACAGTCGGCTAAGTTTGGTGGTGCTGAAGTATTCATCAAGCCTGCTTCTCACGGTACGGGTGTGGTTGCCGGTGGTGCAATGCGTGCTGTACTCGAAAGTGTAGGTGTGACGGACGTTTTGGCTAAATCAAAAGGTTCTTCTAACCCTCATAACTTGGTGAAGGCTACAATTCTGGCATTAAGCGAAATGCGTGATGCTCGTATGGTAGCTCAGAACAGAGGTATCAGTATTGAAAAAGTTTTTAGAGGATAAGGAGGAAAATTATGTCGACTATAAAGATTAAACAAGTAAAAAGTAGAATTGGTGCTCCTGCTGACCAGAAGAGAACTCTCGATGCACTGGGACTTCATAAGTTGAATCGTGTGGTTGAACACGAATGCACTCCTTCAATTCTTGGAATGGTGGATAAGGTTAAACACTTGGTTACCATTGTTAAGTAATTATTTGTTGAATAATAAAACGAATTACAATATGAACTTAAGTAATTTAAAACCTGCAGAGGGATCTACTAAATCAAGAAAGAGAATTGGACGTGGTCCGGGTTCTGGTTTGGGAGGCACTTCTACAAGAGGTCATAAGGGAGCTAAATCAAGATCTGGATATTCTAAGAAGATCGGTTTCGAAGGTGGTCAGATGCCTCTTCAACGCCGTGTTCCGAAGTTTGGCTTTAAAAATATCAATCGCGTAGAGTATAAGGCTATTAACTTGGATACAATCCAGAAACTGGCTGAAGCTAAGAATTTGCAGACTGTAGGTATCAACGATTTTGTTGATGCTGGTTTCATCTCTTCAAACCAGTTGGTAAAAGTGTTAGGTAACGGAACTTTGACTGCTAAGTTGGATGTACAGGCACATGCATTCTCTAAGACTGCTGCTGCTGCCATCGAAGCTGCTGGTGGACAAGTGGTAAAACTCTAATTCAATGAGAAAAGCTATTGAAACATTAAAGAATATATGGAAAATTGAGGATCTGAGACAACGGATCCTCATTACCATATTGTTTGTGGCAATCTACCGTTTTGGTTCATATGTTGTATTGCCAGGTGTTAACCCGTCAATGTTGACTCAGTTGCACGAGCAAACAAGCGAGGGCCTTTTGGCTTTGTTAAATATGTTTTCCGGAGGAGCATTTTCCAATGCATCTATTTTTGCTTTGGGTATTATGCCGTATATCTCTGCCTCCATCGTTATTCAGTTGCTGGGAATCGCTGTTCCGTATTTCCAGAAATTGCAGCGTGAAGGTGAAAGCGGTAGAAGGAAAATGAATCAGTATACTCGTTATCTGACCATTGTGATTCTTTTGTTCCAGGCTCCTTCTTATTTGATGAATCTTAAAATGCAGGCTGGACCTTCTTTAAGTGCTTCATTAGATTGGACTCTGTTTATCGTTTATTCTACCATCATTTTAGCTGCTGGTAGTATGTTTATTTTGTGGCTTGGTGAGAGAATTACTGATAAAGGTATCGGTAATGGTATTTCATTGATCATTATGGTGGGTATTATTGCACGCTTGCCGCAATCTCTGTTCCAGGAACTGGTATCTCGTATGACTGATAAGACTGGTGGTTTGGTTATGTTCTTGATCGAACTTGTTGTTTTGTTAGTCGTTATCGCTTTTGCAATCCTGCTTGTTCAGGGTACGAGAAAGATTCCTGTACAGTATGCAAAGAGAATTGTCGGTAACAAGCAATACGGTGGCGCAAGACAGTATATTCCTTTGAAAGTGAATGCTGCCAATGTGATGCCTATTATCTTTGCTCAGGCAATCATGTTTATCCCCATTACCTTTATTGGTTTCTCAAATGTAAATAATGCAAGCGGTTTCGTTCATGCATTAACTGATCATACAAGCTTCTGGTACAATTTGATTTTTGCAGTGTTGATTATATTATTTACTTATTTCTATACTGCAATAACCATTAATCCGACTCAGATGGCCGAGGATATGAAGCGTAACAATGGCTTTATTCCTGGTATTAAGCCGGGCAAGCAAACAGCAGAGTATATTGATGTGATTATGTCACGCATTACTTTGCCAGGTTCTTTCTTCCTTGCCTTGGTTGCCATTATGCCTGCTTTTGCTGGTGTATTTGGAGTAAAAGCCGAATTTGCTCAGTTCTTTGGCGGTACATCTTTGTTAATTCTTGTAGGTGTGGTTCTTGATACACTGCAGCAAGTTGAAAGTCATCTGTTGATGAGACATTATGACGGTTTGCTGAAATCTGGTCGTATCAAAGGCCGTAGTGGTAATGTAGCTGCATATTAATCTTTTTTGAGGAAATGATATTTCTTAAAACTGAAGATGAAATAGAGCTGCTCCGTGAGAGTAATTTGCTTGTAGGAAAAACGCTTGGTGAATTAGCCAAGATTATTAAGCCTGGAGTCACTACAAAGGAGCTGGATAAGGTTGCGGAAGAATTCATTAGAGATAATGGTGCTATTCCCACTTTTAAGGGTTTCCCCAATCAATATGGCGATCCGTTTCCAGCTTCGATTTGTACCTCTGTGAATGAGCAGGTGGTACATGGCATACCAAGTGATGTAGTACTGAAAGACGGCGATATAGTTTCGGTCGATTGTGGTACTTACATGAATGGATTTTGTGGTGATTCTGCTTATACGTTCTGTGTAGGTGAAGTTGATGAGGAAGTACGCAAATTGCTTAAAGTAACAAAAGAGGCATTATACATAGGAATTCAAAATGCTGTTCAGGGTAAACGCCTGGGTGATATCGGATATGCCATCCAACAGCATTGCGAATCCAATTCTTATGGTGTGGTGCGTGAGTTTGTAGGTCATGGTATCGGTAAAGAGATGCACGAGGATCCGCAAGTGCCTAATTACGGCAGACGTGGTTACGGTACGATGTTGAAACGAGGATTGTGCATTGCTATTGAGCCGATGATTACCTTGGGAAGCCGTCAAATTGTGATGGAGCGGGATGGCTGGACAGTAAGAACGAAAGATCGTAAATGTGCTGCTCATTTCGAGCATACAATTGCAATAGGGTCTGGTGAAGCTGATATCTTGTCATCGTTCAAGTTCATTGAAGAAGTATTAGGAGATAAAGCAATTTAAGAAATTAATATGGCAAAGCAATCTGCAATAGAACAAGATGGAGTTATAGTTGAAGCATTGTCTAATGCAATGTTTCGCGTTGAATTAGAAAACGGACATGAGATTACTGCTCATATCTCAGGTAAGATGCGGATGCATTATATCAAAATCTTGCCAGGAGATAAAGTAAGAGTTGAAATGTCTCCTTACGATTTATCGAAAGGAAGAATTGTATTTAGATATAAATAAAATTAAGATATGAAAGTAAGAGCATCCTTAAAGAAACGTACGCCAGAGTGTAAGATCGTTAGACGTAATGGCCGTTTGTATGTTATTAACAAGAAAAATCCTAAGTATAAACAACGTCAAGGATAATATTATTATTTTTGCAAAAAAAATAATTTAGTATATGGCTATAAGAATAGTTGGTGTCGATTTGCCTCAAAACAAGAGAGGTGAAATTGCGTTGACCTATATTTACGGAATAGGTCGTAGTAGTTCAGCAAAAATTTTGGATAAAGCAGGTGTTGACAGAGACCTGAAAGTAAAAGACTGGACGGATGATCAGGCTGCCAAGATTCGTGAGATCATTGGCGCAGAGTACAAAGTAGAAGGTGATCTTCGCTCTGAGGTTCAATTGAATATTAAACGTTTGATGGATATCGGTTGCTACCGTGGTGTACGTCACCGTATCGGTCTGCCTGTTAGAGGCCAGAGCACAAAGAACAATGCTCGTACTCGTAAGGGTAGAAAGAAAACCGTTGCTAATAAGAAAAAAGCTACTAAATAATAATTGTTGATATGGCAAAAAAAACAGTTGCAGCAAAAAAGAGAAATGTAAAGGTAGATGCTAATGGACAATTGCACGTTCATTCATCTTTCAACAACATTATTGTTTCTCTGGCAAATAGCGAAGGTCAGATCATTTCTTGGTCTTCTGCCGGAAAAATGGGATTTAGAGGTTCTAAGAAGAACACTCCTTATGCAGCACAGATGGCTGCACAAGATTGTGCTAAGGTTGCCTATGATCTTGGTTTGAGAAAGGTTAAGGCATATGTGAAGGGTCCAGGTAACGGACGTGAGTCTGCTATTAGAACTGTACACGGTGCAGGTATTGAAGTTACTGAGATTATCGACGTAACTCCGCTTCCTCACAATGGTTGTCGTCCTCCGAAAAGACGTAGAGTTTAAGATTTACCTTTATTTAAATGACACTTGATTTTGTTATTGGATTGTATAATTCTTCTCTGCAATCGCGGCTGCAACAAATTAAGTTCATGACTAACAATTAAAAATTAAAAGAAATGGCTAGATATACTGGACCAAAATCAAGAATAGCCCGTAAATTCGGTGAAGGTATCTTTGGAGCAGATAAAGTTTTGTCTAAGAAGAATTATCCTCCCGGACAACACGGTAATTCAAGAAAGAGAAAAACTTCTGAATATGGTGTGCAACTTCGTGAAAAGCAGAAAGCTAAATACACCTATGGAGTTTTGGAAAAACAATTCCGTAACCTGTTCGAGAAGGCAGCTACGGCAAAAGGTATTACTGGTGAGGTATTGCTTCAATTGCTCGAAGGTCGTCTCGACAATGTTGTATACCGTTTAGGAATTGCTCCTACTCGTGCAGCTGCCCGTCAGCTGGTTAGTCACAAGCATATCACAGTGGATGGTGAAGTTGTAAACATCCCTTCATATGCAGTGAAACCCGGTCAGATTGTTGGAGTACGTGAGAAATCTAAGTCATTGGAAGTTATCGCTAACTCATTGGCTGGTTTCAATCACAGCAAGTATCCTTGGTTGGAGTGGGATGAAACTCTGAAGGTTGGTAAACTGTTGCATGTTCCTGAAAGAGCAGACATTCCTGAAAACATTAAAGAGCATTTGATCGTAGAGTTGTATTCTAAATAATAATTAATTTCATGGCGATATTAGCATTTCAAAAACCTGATAAAGTATTAATGTTGGAAGCGGACTCTAAATTCGGAAAATTCGAATTTCGTCCGTTGGAGCCCGGTTTCGGTATTACCGTGGGTAATGCCCTGCGCCGCATCCTGCTTTCTTCCTTGGAGGGTTTTGCTATCACCACCATCAAGATTGAAGGTGTTGAGCATGAATTCTCCAGTGTACCGGGAGTTAAGGAGGATGTTACTAACATTATCTTGAATCTGAAACAAGTGAGATTCAAGCAAGTAGTTGAAGAATTCGAAAGTGAGAAAGTAAGTATTACCATTGAGAATTCTACTGAATTTAAAGCAGGTGACATAGGTAAGTATTTGACTGGATTTGAAGTGTTAAATCCTGAATTAGTTATTTGTCATTTAGATTCAAAGGCAACTATGCAGATAGACATTACGATTAACAAAGGTCGCGGTTATGTACCTGCTGATGAAAACCGCGAATATTGCACCGATGTGAACGTAATTCCTATCGACTCTATTTATACTCCGATACGTAATGTCAAGTATCAGATCGAGCCTTTCCGTGTTGAACAGAAGACTGACTACGATAAGCTGGTACTTGAAATTACTACCGACGGTTCCATTCACCCGAAGGAAGCTCTGAAGGAAGCAGCCAAAATACTGATTTATCACTTTATGCTCTTCTCTGACGAAAAGATCACTTTGGAAACAAGTGATTCTGACAGCAACGAAGAGTTTGATGAAGAAGTATTGCACATGCGTCAGTTGCTGAAGACCAAACTCGTGGATATGGATCTTTCTGTTCGTGCCCTCAACTGCTTGAAGGCTGCGGATGTAGAAACATTAGGCGACTTGGTTCAGTTCAACAAGACGGATCTGCTGAAGTTCAGAAACTTCGGAAAGAAATCGCTTACCGAGCTTGATGATTTGCTGGAAAGTCTGAATCTGTCGTTTGGAACTGATATTTCTAAATATAAATTAGATAAAGAATAAACAATGAGACATAATAAGAAATTCAATCATTTGGGTCGTACTGCTTCTCACAGAAACGCTATGTTGGCCAATATGGCGTGTTCTTTGATCAAGCACAAAAGAATCACTACGACCGTTGCAAAGGCTAAAGCTCTGAAGAAGTTTGTTGAGCCTTTGATTACGAAGTCAAAGAACGATACGACAAACTCTCGTCGTGTAGTATTTAGCAATTTGCAGGACAAGTATGCTGTAACTGAACTGTTTAAAGAAATCTCTGTGAAGATTGCAGACCGTCCGGGTGGCTATACTCGTATCATCAAGACTGGTAACCGTTTGGGTGATAATGCAGAAATGTGCTTCATTGAACTCGTTGACTACAACGAAAACATGGCTAAGGACAAAGTTGCCAAGAAGGCTACTCGTACTCGCCGTTCTAAGAAGAGCTCTGCTGCCGCTACTGAGGCTGCACCTGCTGCTGAAGCTCCTGTTGCTGAGGAAGCTAAAGCAGAAGAAGCTAAAGCAGAAGAAGCTAAGGCTGAATAATATCAACTATTCTTTTATATGGAAAAGTCGCCCCGTGATTGGGGCGACTTTTTTTATTTCTATATTTTTGTGTACAAACATTAAAAGATTTCCCTGGAACTCTGTACTTGTAAATTATTGGTTATATTTGTAGGTGATATGGCTAAGTTCGTAAAAATCATTGGTATTTTGATTCTTGTACTGGCTCTGGGACAGCGCATGGACGAAGCATTGGGGGGTGATTCACTCCAATCGGTTTCTCGTGTGCTGACGGAACAGATGACTTCGTTGCAGGAAGAAGGGGAATGTTTTACCATGCCTCAATGGCCATGTCTACCCGATGCCGAACTGGCCGGTGCTAACAGCTGTTCGCAGCTTGTAACTTTTTCACGCATGCAGCGTTCGGCTGTGATGGAATATCTTTGTTTTTTGAAGGAAAGGGTAGGCGAGATAGCCCATTACGAGGCTGTTCGTAGTCAGTGTCAAGGGACGTTTTATGATGCCTTGCCCTGCCGCATCTGTAGTCCGGTGTGCGATTATTATATCTTTGCACTGCGGCGTATTCTCATTTAGTGTTTTTAGAGAATCCTGTTTCTTATCCCCTTTTATTTGTGCAGGCTTTCTGTAGCCTTCGATGGGGTTTCCTTTTAAGCAATATTAGGCTTTATTTTTTTCCCAATAGGGGAGATATTTTTTCCTAACTGGGAAAAAAATGCCCGATTCTTGCATGTCGGTCTCTTGGTGCTTCTGGCCGTAGGCTGACCTATTTACTTAATTTATTTCATTCTTTAAAAACAAATATTATGGCGACTCAAACTTCTAACACAACTATTTTCACATTAACTCATCCTGACATTGTAAAGCGTACCAGTGTGGCTTCTTTGCTCTATTCGGGGGTAATGGTACTCTTGGGAATCTTTTTGTTTGTTGCTGTTTTCGGCATGACTGACAATACTTCTACGGCTAGTATGGCCCTTATGGTATGTGGTACGGTGCTGATATTGGGAGGAATTTTTCGTATCTTCTGGAAGTCGAAGCAGCTTATTTATCTGCCTACCGGCAGTGTGGCTACCGAACGTAGCCTGTTTTTCGATTTGAAATATCTGAATCGTCTGACAGATATGCTCGATAACTTATCGGCCGAGGTGGCTGGCGTGAAGAGCGGTGCCAGCGGTAATGTGCGTATGGACGTGATGATTACCAAAGACAGTAAGTTTGTGGCTGTTCAGCTGTTCCAGTTTGTTCCGTATACGTATACTCCTGTAACCAAAGTGAAGTATTTCACCGGAACGGAGGCAGCTGCACTTTCTACTTTTATATCTAAAATGTAAATAAGATACCTGCGACAGGTTTAGACTTGACTTTAAGCTTTGTAGGGGATTGGCTGTTATCCGGCCGATCCCTTTTTTTATATTCCTGCCGCTTGTGCCTATTCCGTCATGGCTATTCCCATCTTCTTCATCAGGAAGCAGGCATTCATGTTCTGTGCTACGCCGGGACGGAGCCGGTACGAGAAGGACAGTTCATTGTCCTTGATGTCGGCTTCGAAGCAGAAGTTGCGGATGTCGTCGGGGTAGGCATCGGCCAGCGTACCCAGCAGCAGGTCGTGTGTGGCGATGATGCCGTTGGCCTGCAACGTCATGAACTGGCGGATGAGGGCGAGCGAACCTTTCTGCTTGTCCATCGAGTTGGTACCTTTCAGTATTTCGTCGAGGATGATGAAGAGTTCTTCGCCTGCCTGTAGTTTGTCGATGATGAGTTTCAGTCGTTTCAGTTCGGCGAAGAAATAGGATTCATTGTCGTTGAGCGAGTCGCTGGTACGCAGGCTGGTGACGAGTCGGGCAGGGTAGAGTTGCAGTTCGCGGGCAAAGACCGGAGCACCGATACAGGCCAGCAGGTAGTTAATTCCGATGGTGCGCAGGTAGGTGCTCTTACCCGCCATGTTGGCTCCGGTGATGATGATGAAGAAAGGTCGCTTGGCGATGTCGATGTCGTTGCGCACGCAGCGGTCGCGGTGCATCAGCGGATGACCCAGTGCGGTGCCGCGGAAGCAGAAAGGCTTGTCGGTGAAGGTGGGGTAGACGTAGCCGGGGTGGTTGTAGGCGAAGGTGCCCAGCGAGCAAAGGGCATCCATCTCTCCGATAGCGTTGAGCCAGCGGGGCAGTTCGGCGGCATGCTGTTCTTTCCAGGCTTCGATGCGCATGATTTGTCGCAGTTCCCAGAAGAAGCAACCATTGAGCACGGCGTACATGAACATGTTGTTTCGCTGGTCCAGCTCGTTCATCAGTTTGCTGAGCTGTCGGATGGACTGTGAGGCTTTCCGCTGTTCGCCACCAATTTCCTCTTTGATACTCTTCAGCAACGGGGCTTGTACGTCTTGCTTGTCCATCAGCTTCAGCAGGTTGGCATAGGTGCCGAGTATCTGGAGCTTCTTGCCGTAGACTGACTGTATCTTGGTGACTTTCCCCGTAAAGGCGAAACTACCTACGACGAATGCCATCCAGACGACTCCCCACACGGTGCCCGACAGCAGTCCGAAGACTACGGCCAGCAGGCACAGGGCATTGACACCCGTTACCAGTGCGGGCAGCAGGCGCAGCACTCGTCTTTTCCGGAAGATGCTGGGGCTTTCGGCCCAGGCACGCAGTTCGTTTTCGTCGGCTTTCTTTCCTTTGTAGAGCAGACCCAGTATGCGGAAGCGTTGTCTGAACACGGGTTCGGCAGCCAGTTCGCGTACGGCTTCCTGACGACGGACAATTTCTTCGCGGTTCTCCAGATGCTTGTTCAGCCAGGAGGCGAGCCGGGCTTTGCCGGGTTGCGTGCAGGTGCGGTTGATGTACTGAAACAGCGAACGCTGCCCGAAGACATCGAGGTCGAACGTATACAGGTGGGCGGGGTCGGTGTATTCATCGCCGCCGTCGAAGGCCGAGGTGTCATAGTCCAGCGCGGCCAGTTCCTGCCGGTTCACTTCCACTTTCTTTTCCAAGTAGTCTTTGCGGGCAAACAGGCGGTTGTGCCGCTTTATCAGCAGCAGGAAAGGGAGCATGGTGACAACTGCAATGGCGCAAAGCACGCTCCAGCTCTCGTCCCAAAAGTAAATCAGTCCGGCCACGCAGGCCACGAACAGTACGACGCGTAGCGTCCCGATGCGGTAAATGCGTTGTTGCACACGGTTGAGTTCCTGTTGCGCCTCTTCTACCTGACTGCGGTAGCGGGCTGCTATCTGTTGAATGTTGTCCATGGGTTTGCTATGTTTTTTTGTGAGGGCAAAGATATGGAAAGGTGAGGGGGCTACAAAGCAAAAGGTTGTTTTTAAGCGGCCATCCCCCCGACTTACAAGTTGTCCCCCCAAAAGGAATGGAGCTTTTTAATATATTTTAAGCCGGATGTTACCTCATCGAAAGTATTTGTAACATGTTTCTTTGTCTGCCTGAGGGCATGGGGCTATTTTTGTGCGTTTGCTTCAATGGGCTGTTGCCAGTTGGGGTAGAGGAGAGAGTAGAAGCATATACCTTAGAACGTAACATTAATAGTATGAAAAGACTTGCTTTTTATTTTTTGGCGGCAATGCTGGCGTGGGCCTTGCCCGGTTGTAGTAATGAACCCGAGTTGGACGGAAATACACCGCCGGTTGTTCCCGACGGACCCGAAGATTCTGAAGAGACCGATGAACCGGAGACTGGTGCCGATCCCAACTTCCACATTTATTTGTGTTTCGGACAATCGAATATGGAGGGGTACGCCCGTCCCGATTACACGGCTATCGAGCCGCAGGACTTGGAAGGAGTGGACGAGCGTTTCCGCATGATGGCTGTCGTGGCGGGCAACTGGAACCGCGTGCCGGGGCAGTGGTATACGGCTGTGCCGCCGTTGTGCCGTGCCGAAACTGGCTTGACGCCTGCCGATTATTTCGGCCGCACGCTGGTGGCAGACAACCCGGATATCAGGGTTGGAGTGATTGTGGTGGCTTTGGGCGGAGCAGGCATCGACGCTTTCGACAAGGACCATTATACCGACTACTATCAGAATGCTGATGCCTGGCAGCAGGGGCTGATGAATGCTTACGGTGGCTGGCCTTACGGCAAGTTGGTCGAGATGGCGCGGCTGGCACAGCAGGAAGGTGTCATTAAAGGCATCTTGCTGCATCAGGGTGAATCGAACAACATGCAGCAGGACTGGCCGGGCAAGGTGAAGAAGATATATGGTGATCTGTTGGCCGACTTAGGGCTGGAGGCTGCCGAGGTGCCCATACTGATTGGCGAGATGCTGCGTCAGGAGGAAGGCGGGCTTTGCTGGGGGATGAACAGCATTATTGCCACTGTGTCCGATGTGATACCTACTGCCCATGTGGTTTCTTCGGAAGGCTGTACGGGGGTAGGCAGTGCCGTAGAGCCTGCCGATGTGTTCCACTTCTCGCCCGAAGGATACCGGAAGTTGGGACGCAATTATGCCGAGACTTTGTTGAAACTGCAGCGGGGAGAGTGATTGCAGGAGTCTTCTGGGAATGGCTGATACAATCTTTTTGTCTCATTCTTGCAGGTTTTTCCAAAATAGACTACCTTTAACACGGAAAAATCGTTAAATAAAGACAGCCGATATGAAGAAAAGGGTCGTATTATGGACTTTGTTGCTGAGCATCTTGGGGGGCGTTTTGCCCTGCACGGCGCAGCAAATCATGTATGCCAACCTGAAAGAACTGCGTGAGGAGCAGGGCGACACGGTGACAACCCTGCAAGTGGAGCGGCGTTCGAAGAATCAGATTTATCTGATGGGCGGTGCCGACTACCGCATTACGGCTCCCGAGAACTCGGGCATGAGCCGTTACCTGCGCAAGCGCTGCTATGCCGTGCGCGTGGACACGGCACTTTACGTCAATTGCCGCAAGATGCGTTACAAACGCTACCGTTTCGGCCAGTGGTATGCGCCCGCCATGTGGGTGGGAGGAAAGATTTATTTCTCTGCACAACCCGTAGGCCAGGCGGCCACCAGTACGCTGATGCCTGCCGATGCTGCCAAGCTGGGAGGCGAGGTGGGCGACGCCATTGCCGCTTCGGGACTTGTGCACGACCGTGTGTACTACGAGCTCGACCCCGAGACGGGCCGTTCCGAATTTGTCGGCAAGGAGAAGATGTTGCAATTGCTGTCCGCCTTTCCCGAACTGCGAGCCCGCTTCGAGGGCGAAACAAGCGAGTCGGCCGAAGTAGTCGGTCGGTACCTGAAGATGATACAAACCAAAAACGAACCTTTATGATACAGCTACAAGACGTGCCCCGTGCCTATACCTATTGCTTTGCAGGACGGGACAAATGCCCCAAGTGTGCCACTTGCCTGCGCGCCATTGCCGCCCGTCTGCTTGAACAGAGCGAAGACCCGCAACCCCAGACGCTGCATACGGTCAATGCCTGTTACGTTGACCGCTTGCCCGACCTTTCCGCCTGTCCCCTTTACCGTCCCGACACACCGGTACGCTTTGCCCGGGGAATGATGCATCTGTTCGACGAAGTTCCTGTGAAGCAGGCCGCCGAGCTGCGCGCCCGCATAGTGGGTTGTTTCTCGTGCGAACGCTATTTCTACCTCAGCCGTAACGGCAAGCGTCTCATTACTCCCGAAGAACAACGCCGGATAACAGCTGTCTTCCGTGACATGGGACTGGCTGCGGCACCCCGTTTCGACGGTTACGAGCAAGCCTTAGTCTGGTAATTCTCCTTCATCATACGGATGGTTGTGTCCTGCCCGGCAGGACTGTACACCGCTGCACACTGGTTGCAGTCCGACTGCAAGCCTGTTTGCAGCGTTACTGCAAGCTTGTGTGCAGTGTTACTGCAAAGCCGTTTGCAGTGGCTCTGCAACCTGCGTGCAGTAGTTCTGCAACCTGTATGCAGCGATGCTGCAACCAGTGTGCAGTCGCTGTGCAGCCAGTGTGCAATGACTTTGTTGCCTGTCTTCTTTTCCGTCCGCACCAGCAGTCACGATGGCCGCCGTACGGGTTTGTTTTCCTCCGAATATCCTTTCTGTAGCCCCAAAAAGGCTGTGATGTAACGTAGCCGTAAGGTCTGTTTGCCCGAAAGATGTTATTTTTGTGGCATTATTAACTTAAAAATGTCATGAAATACATTTCTACCTTATTTCTGTTATTATGGATGTCGGTATTGTCTGTGCAGGCAGCCGACCAGTTTGTCACTTTTGCTCCGTCCGAAGGCGGCCTTACCCTTTACGCCGCTGGCAGTCCCGCACCCACTATCTGGTGCAGCGACGACGACCATAAGGGCGTACTGATGGCCGTGGAAAACCTGCAGGCCGATTTCGAAAAAGTAGTCGGGGTGAAACCCGGTAAAGTTACCGCCGCTGCTGCCGGCGTGAAGATCATTGTCGGTTCAGCCGATAAAAGTCCCCTCATCAAACAACTGATAAAAGCCAAGAAGCTGGACAAGAAACAGCTGGAAGGCGCCCGCGAGAAATACATCATCACCACCCTCCACGCACCCCTTGAGGGAATCGAAGGCGACGTGCTGCTCATTGCTGGCAGCGACAAGCGCGGTACCATCTACGGCATCTACGAGCTGTCGCGCCAGATGGGTGTATCGCCCTGGTACTGGTGGGCCGACGTGCCTGTACCGACCCGCGAGGCTGTCTGCGTCTGTCCCGGTGTCTATACCGACGGTGAGCCTGCGGTGACCTATCGTGGCATCTTCCTGAACGATGAGGCACCCTGCTTGACCGGATGGGTGAAGCACGCCTTCGGCACCAATTACGGCGGGCACGAATTCTACGGAAAGGTGTTCGAACTCATTCTCCGTCTGCGCGGCAACTTCCTGTGGCCTGCCATGTGGAGCTGGGCTTTCTATGCCGACGACCCCGAGAACGGCAAGTTGGCCGACGAGATGGGCGTCATCATCGGCACTTCGCACCACGAACCGATGGCACGCAACCATCAGGAGTGGGCACGCAAGCGCAAGGAGTACGGTGCCTGGAACTATTCGACCAATAAAGAAGTCATCGACCAATTCTTCCGCGAGGGCATCGAGCGCATGAAAGGTACCGAAGACGTGGTGACCATCGGTATGCGTGGCGATGGCGACGAAGCCATGAGCGAGGACACCAACGTGAAACTGCTCGAAGACATTGTCGACAACCAACGCCGCATCATCAAGGAAGTCACCGGCCGACCCGCCAAGGAGACACCGCAGGTATGGGCGCTCTACAAGGAAGTGCTCGACTATTACGATAAGGGTATGCGCGTGCCCGACGACGTCATCATGCTGCTTTGCGACGACAACTGGGGCAACGTACGCCGTCTGCCCAATGCCGAAGAACGCAAGCATCCCGGCGGCTTTGGCATGTACTACCACGTAGACTACGTAGGCGCTCCCCGTAATACGAAATGGCTGAACGTGACCCCCATCCAAGGCATGTGGGAACAGCTCCACCTGACTTATGAGTACGGTGTGGATAAACTCTGGGTGCTCAACGTGGGCGACCTCAAACCGATGGAATATCCCATCACCCTCTTCCTCGACATGGCCTGGAATCCGCTGGCCTATACTGCCGAGAACTTCATGCAGCATCCCCGCAACTTCTGTGCCCAGGCTTTCGGTGAAGAACAGGCCGACGAGGCTGCCCGCATCCTCAACCTCTACAGCAAGTACAACGGTCGTGTGACTGCCGAGATGCTCGATGCCCGCACCTACAACCTCGCTACGGGCGAATGGAAGCAGGTGGCCGACGACTATGCCCGCCTTGAGGCCGAAGCCTTCCGCCAGTACCTCACGCTGGCTCCTGCCTACCGCGACGCTTACAAGCAACTGATACTCTTCCCTGTGCAGGCCATGTCCAACCTCTACGAAATGTACTACGCCCAGGCCATGAACCACAAGCTCTATGCTGAAGGCAATCCAGAAGCGAATGCCTGGGCCGACAAGGTGGAGAAAGCCTTTGCACGCGATAAGGCCCTGAGCGACGACTACAACAACGTGATGTCCGGTGGCAAGTGGAAGAACATGATGATACAGAAACACATCGGATACACTTCGTGGAACGACAACTTCCCTGCCGACCGTCTGCCTAAAGTATTCCGCATCGCCGAGCCCGAGAAAGCCGTGGGCGGTTATGTCTTTACGGGTGCCGACGGTTATGTAGCCATGGAGGCTCCCCACTTCTTCGAGTGTCAGACCGCTGAAGGTACGTCGTGGAAAGTGATTCCCGACATGGGTCGCACGCTGGGCGGCGTCACGCTGATGCCCTATACTGTGCCTGTGGCCGGTTCGTCCCTCTCTTATAAGATGAAGTTGCCCGAAGAGGCCCGCAACCTGAAGCAGGTGAAGGTCATCGTCGTAGTGAAGTCCACTCTGGCCTTCCAGGACGTTGAGGGCCACAAATACACCGTCGGCTTCCGGGGCGGCAACGAAGAAACTGTCAACTTCAACCATAACCTGAACGAACTGCCCGAGAACGTCTACTCCGTATTCTATCCCACCGTGGCCCGCCGCGTGATTGAAAAGGAAGTAACGCTCACCCTTCCCGCTTCGTCCGACGGTACCTATACGCTCGACTTCAAGCCACTTCACCCCGCCGTGGTACTGGAGAAGATTGTAGTCGATCTCGGTGGCTACCGCAAGTCCTATTTGTACATGGACGAGTCGGAGTGTACGCGGAAGTAATTGTACCGATAATGTGTTCAGGCACGGATAGCACGAACAAGTGCGGAGTGTAGCTCTCCGTTCTGTCGTGTATCCGTGCCTGAATCATACTTGCAGGTTGGTTTTTATCTGCTTTTGACTTCTCTCCTTTCCTTTTGATAAATATTCACCCTCTTTCATTGGGTATTTCCGGATTAATTGCTATATTGCAACACGAATCAGTTGTAATGGACTGACACTTTGTAAATCCTTAACCTATCATATCATGGAAATAACCCTGAGCAAGACATTGCCTCCCTATCCCAGTTTTGTGGAGGGCATCCGGCGGGCGCCGGACCGTGGCTATACACTTACTCCCGCGCAGACGGCCACGGCATTGAAGAATGCGCTGCGCTATATCCCTAAAGAACTGCATGAGACCCTGGCTCCCGAGTTTCTGGAAGAGCTCCGTACCCGCGGACGCATCTATGGCTACCGCTATCGTCCGCAGGGCGACCTGAAGGCCAAGCCGATTGACGAATACAAGGGGAACTGCATCGAAGGGAAAGCCTTTCAGGTGATGATCGACAACAACCTTTGTTTCGACATTGCCCTCTATCCTTACGAACTGGTTACCTATGGCGAGACGGGCCAGGTGTGTCAGAACTGGATGCAGTACCGGCTCATCAAGCAATACCTGGAGGTGCTGACGCAGGATCAGACGCTCGTTATCGAGAGCGGACATCCGCTGGGGCTGTTCAAATCGAAACCCGAAGCGCCCCGCGTCATTATTACCAATGCCCTGATGGTAGGGCTGTACGACAATCAGCAAGACTGGCATACCGCCATGCAGATGGGCGTGGCCAACTACGGTCAGATGACGGCCGGCGGCTGGATGTACATCGGTCCGCAGGGCATCGTACACGGCACGTTCAACACCCTGCTCAATGCCGGACGCCTGAAACTGGGCATCCCGCAGGACGGCAATCTGGCAGGCCGCCTCTTCGTCTCTTCGGGACTTGGCGGCATGAGCGGCGCACAGCCCAAGGCCGCCGAAATGGCCGGAGCGGCAGCCATCATAGCCGAGGTGGACGCTTCGCGCATTGAGACGCGCCACCGACAGGGTTGGGTAGGGCATGTCACTTCCTCCCTCCCCGAAGCATTTGCCTTGGCCGATGAGGCCATGCAGCAGAAACAAGCCGTTTCCATTGCCTACCACGGCAATGTTGTGGACTTGCTGGAGTATGCCGCCGACCACAACATCCGCATCGACCTCCTGTCCGACCAAACCTCTTGCCATGCCGCTTACGATGGCGGCTACTGCCCCGCAGGCATCACCTTTGCCGAACGCACCGAGTTACTTCATAAAGATCCGGCCGCATTCCGCCGCCTGGTAGACGCTTCGCTGAAGCGACACTTCGAGGTTGTCCGAACGTTGGTGGACCGCGGCACGTATTTCTTCGACTACGGCAACTCCTTCATGAAGGCTGTTTTCGACGCAGGCGTCACCGAGATAGCCCGCGGCGGAGACGACAAGAACGGCTTCATCTTCCCCAGTTACGTAGAGGACATCATGGGCCCCGAACTGTTCGATTACGGTTACGGTCCTTTCCGCTGGGTATGTCTGAGCGGCAAGCACGAGGACCTGATCAAGACCGACCGTGCCGCCATGGAGTGCATCGACCCCACCCGCCGCGGACAGGACAGGGACAACTATAACTGGATTCGCGATGCCGAGAAGAACAACCTCGTAGTGGGCACCCAGGCCCGCATCCTCTACCAGGATGCAGAGGGACGCATGAAGATAGCACTGCGGTTCAACGAGATGGTGCGCCGTGGCGAGGTAGGTCCCATCATGCTGGGGCGCGACCACCACGACGTCAGTGGCACCGACTCGCCCTTCCGTGAGACAGCCAACATCAAGGATGGCAGTAACGTCATGGCCGACATGGCCGTACAGTGCTTTGCCGGCAACTGTGCCCGCGGCATGAGCCTCGTAGCCCTGCACAACGGTGGTGGCGTAGGCATCGGCAAAGCCATCAACGGTGGTTTCGGCATGGTGTGCGACGGCAGTGAGCGGGTAGACCAGATTCTGCGCTCGGCCATGCTGTGGGACGTGATGGGCGGTGTAGCCCGCCGTTCGTGGGCCCGCAATCCGCACGCCATGGAGACCAGCGAGACCTTCAACCGCACCCATGAAGACGGCTATCACATCACGATGCCCTATTTGGCGGATGAGGAGCTGATAAATAGTTTGGCAGGTCTCACCCCTGGCCCCTCTCCCAAGGAGAGGGGAGAATAAACGCTTCTTTACCTGAATAGAAATATTAATCACTTTTCCCTTTTCCGCTCTTTCCTTTTCCCCCTCTCCTTGGGAGAGGGGCGGGGATGAGGACGGAAAGGCTTATATCTAATGTATATGAACAGAATTATGGAATGCGTCCCCAACTTCAGCGAAGGACGCGACTTGCAGAAGATTGACCAGATTGTAGCTCCGTTCCGTGCACGTGCCGGTGTGAAACTGCTTGACTATAGCAACGACGAAGACCACAACCGCCTGGTAGTGACCGTAGTGGGCGAACCCGAACCCTTGCGCGAGGCAGTCATCGAAGCCATCGGCGTGGCAGTAGAACTGATCGACCTGAACCACCACCAGGGACAACACCCGCGTATGGGTGCCGTCGATGTGGTGCCTTTTATCCCTATTAAGGGCGTGACGATGGAAGAGGCCATTGCACTGTCGCGCGAAGTTGGCGAGGAAGTGGCCCGTCGCTACCAGCTGCCCGTTTTCCTGTACGAGAAGTCGGCCACGGCTCCCCATCGCGAGAACCTGGCGGCCATCCGTAAAGGCGAGTTCGAAGGCATGGCCGAGAAGATACACCAGCCCGAATGGCATCCCGACTACGGTCCGACCGAGCGTCACCCCACCGCTGGTACTGTGGCCATCGGAGCACGCATGCCGCTGGTGGCCTACAACATCAACCTTTCCACACCCAGCCTGGAGATTGCCCACGACATTGCCAAGAAGATACGTTTCATTGGCGGCGGCCTGCGCTACTGCAAGGCGATGGGCGTAGAGCTGAAGGACCGCGGCATCACGCAGGTGTCCATCAACATGACCGACTATACCCGCACTGCCCTCTACCGTGCCTTCGAGTTGGTACGTATCGAAGCACGTCGTTACGGCGTGAGCATCGTGGGTAGTGAGATCATTGGCTTGGTGCCGATGGAAGCCCTGATTGATACCGCCTCCTACTACTTGGGATTGGAGAATTTCTCGATGCAGCAGGTACTGGAAGCACGCATTATGGAGTAAAGACAAGGAGTTATGAGCGAAAACCTGATTATATTCGATGCCCGTGTAGTGACCCCAATGGGATTTGCCGCCCGCAAGGGAGCAGAGATGGGCGAGTTGCTGGTGATGGACCACGCCACCATCGAGGTGACCGACGGCGTCATCACCTATGTGGGTCCCAACCGCGGCGAGAACCGCGACGGGTACTATCAGCACTACTGGCACTACAACGCCCGCGGCCGTTGCGTGCTGCCCGGCTTTGTCGATTCGCACACGCACTTCGTCTTCGGAGGCGAGCGGGCCGACGAGTTCTCGTGGCGGCTGAAAGGCGAAAGCTACATGAGCATCATGGAGCGGGGCGGCGGCATTGTCAGCACCGTGAAGGCCACGCGAGCCTCCAACTTCATACGTCTGCGCGCCAAGGCCGAAGGTTTCCTGAAGCAGATGAACGCCATGGGCGTGACAACCGTGGAGGGCAAGAGCGGCTATGGACTGGACAAAGAGACGGAACTGATGCAGCTTCGCATCATGCGCAGCCTGAATGGCGACGAGCACCGCCGGGTGGACATCGTGCCCACCTTTCTGGGTGCTCACGCCGTGCCGCAGGAGTATGCCGGACGCACCGACGACTACATCGACTTCCTCATTCGCGAGGTGATGCCCTGTGTGGCCGAGGCCGGGCTGGCCGAGTTCTGCGACGTCTTCTGTGAGCAGGGGGTATTCTCCATCGAACAGTCGCGCCGACTGCTGCTCGCCGCCCGCGGGATGGGCTTCAACCTGAAGCTGCATGCCGACGAGATAGTGCCCTTGGGCGGTGCCGGATTAGCAGCGGAACTGTCTGCCACGTCGGCCGACCACCTGCTGCATGCCTCCGATGCCGACATTCGCGCCATGGCCGAGAAGGGAGTTGTCGCCACGCTGCTCCCCCTGACTGCCTTTGCACTGAAGGAACCCTACGCCCGCGGCCGTGCCATGATAGATGCCGGCTGTGCCGTGGCCTTAGCCACCGACCTGAACCCCGGCAGCTGCTTCTCGGGTTCCATCCCGCTGACGTTTGCCTTAGGCTGCATCTATATGCAGATGAGCATCGAAGAAGCCATCACGGCCCTCACCCTGAACGGTGCCGCCGCGCTGAACCGTGCCGGTTCGATAGGCAGCATCGAAGTGGGCAAGAAGGGCGACTTGGTGGTGCTGAACACCGACAATTACCATTTCCTGCCCTATTACATCGGCATGAACTGCGTGATTGCGACCATCAAGGAAGGAGTGATTTATCCCTCCTGACCTGCCTCATAAAGCAATGTGTCCGGCTGTGACCGAAGGTAAGAACCGGTAGCTTTTCCTGACAGTCTTGTGCCCTTTCCACCTCGCTATACGACCGAGGGGGCCTAAGTATAGGACTGAGGGTACCTAAGTATAGGACTGAGACCCCCTCTCTATACGACTGAGAGGGTCTAAATATAGAGCTCTGATAGTCAGTGGTTTACAGAAAGGCTTGCTGATGGTTATAAAAAGTTACATTTACCCGTCGGTCCCGCCATTCGGACACCCGAAAAAACAGAAGTAAAACCTTAAAATCAGAATATCATGTTAGTCGATTTAACCGTAAAAGAGTTTTTGAATAAAGTAGCCGGCAACGCCCCCGTGCCCGGCGGCGGCAGTGTGGCTGCCTTGTGTGGTGCCATCGCCTCGTCCTTAGCCGCCATGGTGGCCAACCTGACCCTCGGCAAGAAGAACTACGAAGCCTGCCAGGAGCAGATGCAGCACATCGCCGCGCTGGCAGCGGAACGGAAGGACGTTTTCGTGGCCGACATCGACCGCGACTCCGAAGCCTACGACCGCGTATTTGCCTGCTTCAAGATGCCCAAGGCCACCGATGAGGAGAAGAGTGCCCGCAGCGCCGCCATCCAGGAGGCCACGAAGCACGCCGCTCTGGTACCGATGCAGGTGGCGCGCAACGCTTACGAGCTGATGAGCGTCATCGTGGAAGTGGCCCGCCACGGCAACCGCAACGCCGTGACCGACGCCTGCGTGGCTATGATGACCGCCCGCAGTGCCGTGCTGGGCGCACTGATGAACGTGCGCATCAACTTAGGCTCGCTGAAGGACAAGGAGTTTGCCCTGAGCTTGCAGGACGAGGCCGACGAACTGGAACGCCAGGCCCTGCTGAAAGAGAAAGCATTGTTGGACGAAATAAACCGGGAGCTGCGAGTATGAACAACGTGTATTATGTAGGGTCGGGCGACCTGACCTTCGAACTGATCGAGCGAATCATCAACGAAAACCTGAAACTGGAACTGGCTCCGGAAGCCAAGCTGCGCATCCAGCGCTGCCGCGACTATCTGGACCGGAAGATTGCCGAATCCGACGTACCCCTGTACGGCATCACCACCGGCTTCGGCTCGCTGTGCAACAAGAACATCTCGCCCGACGAACTGGGCACCCTGCAGGAAAACCTCATCAAGAGCCATGCCTGCAGCGTGGGCGAGGAGATAAGGCCCGTTATCGTGAAACTGATGATGCTGCTCAAGGCACATGCCCTGTCGTTGGGGCACAGCGGCGTGCAGGTCATCACCGTGCAGCGCATCCTCGACTTCTTCAACAACGACGTCATGCCCATCGTCTATGACCGCGGATCCTTGGGCGCTTCGGGCGACCTGGCACCGCTGGCCAACCTCTTCCTGCCCCTCATCGGCGTGGGCGACGTCTATTACAAAGGCAAGAAACGCGAAGCCATCAGCGTGCTCGACGAGTTCGGCTGGGAGCCCGTCCACCTGATGAGCAAGGAAGGACTGGCGCTGCTCAACGGCACCCAGTTCATGAGCGCCAACGGTGTGTTCGCCATCCTCAAGGCCCGGCGCCTCAGCAAGAAGGCCGACCTCATCGCCGCCCTGTCGCTCGAAGCCTTCGACGGGCGCATCGACCCCTTCATGGACTGCATCCAGCAGATACGCCCTCATCAGGGACAGATAGAGACAGGCGCAGCCTTCCGCACGCTGTTGGAGGGCAGCGAGCTCATCGCCCGGCCCAAACAGCATGTGCAAGACCCTTATTCGTTCCGTTGCATTCCGCAGGTGCACGGCGCCACCAAGGACGCCATCCGCTACGTGTCGTCGGTGTTGCTCACCGAAATCAACTCGGTGACGGACAACCCCACCATCTTCCCCGACGAGGACTGCATCATCTCCGGCGGTAACTTCCACGGTCAGCCGCTGGCCATCTCGTACGATTTCCTGGGTATCGCCCTGGCCGAGTTAGGCAACATCTCCGAGCGACGCATTGCCCAGCTCATCATGGGCCTGCGCGGGTTGCCCGAGTTCCTTGTGGCCAATCCGGGGCTGAACTCCGGCTTCATGATACCGCAGTATGCAGCCGCCTCGATGGTCAGCCAGAACAAGATGTACTGCTACGCCGCCAGCAGCGACTCCATCGTGTCGAGCAACGGGCAGGAGGATCACGTCAGCATGGGTGCCAATGCCGCCACCAAGCTCTTCCGCATCATGGACAATCTGGAGCACATCCTCAGCATCGAGCTGATGAACGCTGCGCAGGGTATTGAGTTCCGCCGTCCGCTCAAGACGTCGCCCCTGCTGGAACGCTTCCTGCACGAGTACCGCAAGGAAGTGCCTTTTGTGAAAGACGACATCGTGATGTACAAGGAAATTCACAAGACCGTTGCTTTCCTGAACCGGACAAAGTTTGATTATTGAATTATATAATATTTATTAATCTTTCTACGATAGGAAGAAAACTCACTTTTTTTATTGAGTTTTCTTCCTATCTTTGTCTCGTTTTATATTCAACAGGAAATCCATAGTAACGAGTTTATACAGAGAGAGATTAGCGATATGGAAGAAAATGTGAAGAATTCTGCCTTGCGGGCTGAACTGAGAGAACGTATCATTGATACAGCAGTCGAGGCATTC
Organism: Bacteroides sp. ET489; assembly: GCF_030518095.1. Taxonomy (NCBI): domain Bacteria; kingdom Pseudomonadati; phylum Bacteroidota; class Bacteroidia; order Bacteroidales; family Bacteroidaceae; genus Bacteroides; species Bacteroides sp. ET489. Next base: position 7,907 of record NZ_JAULLJ010000015.1, on the reverse strand, counting down.
ACAAAACATGGCATCAAGAGTATCACCATGGACGAGATTGCCGCCTCACTGGGCATCTCGAAACGTACCCTCTACGAGGTGTTCTCCGATAAGGAGACGCTGCTGGAAGCGTGTGTGCTGCGCAGGCAGGAAAAGGAGGAACAGTATCTGAAGGAAATACTTGCCGTAGCCAGCAACGTACTGGAGGTGATATTGAAACTTTTCCAGTACAGCATCGAGCAGTTTCATGCCACCAATAAGAAATTTTTTGAGGAAATAAAGAAATATCCGCGGGTGTCGGAAATGATGATGCGCCGTCACGACCGCAACTCGGAGGCGGCTATCCAGTTCTTCAAGGAAGGCGTTTCGCAGGGTATTTTCCGTGACGATGTCAATTTTGAGATCATGGGTCTGCTTGTGCGCGAACAGCTGGACCTGTTGATGAATACGGACATTTGTCAGAAGTATTCTTTCCTGTCTGTTTACGAATCGATTATGTTTACTTACCTGCGGGGCATCTCTACCGAAAGGGGCGCGCAGGAATTGGAAAACTTTATCCGTGAATATCGTAGAAACAAGCGATAACGTTTCCTGCATTTTTCGTACTTTTGCCCTCCTCTAAAAAGTAAGTATGAAAAAGAGTGTTTTGCGATATACGGGCATTTGGATTTTTCTTGTATTAGGCGGGTTGCTGCTGATGCACCTGCTGCCCGGGCTGACGATTGGTGGGCATAAGCTGAGGCGGGTCGATCTGCTGAGCGATGTGCGTCCGCCTGCTGCTCCGGTCGAAGAACCGGATACGCTGTTGCCGCCACCGCCCAAGGTGAAGCCGGCCTTTGTCGATACGTGCCGTACGGGCATGACCTGCATCGAAGACTATAGCGATTCTGCCATGCGTGGCATGACACCTTTCTACCGGGCACTGGACGAATTGTTGTCCCGTTCGCGCCGGATGGTCCGCATAGCCTATTTCGGCGATTCCTTTATCGAAGGCGATATCCTGACTGCCGATCTGCGCGAGATGCTTCAGCAGAAATACGGTGGCCGTGGAGTCGGTTTTGTGCCTATTACTTCCAACGTCAGTGGTTTCCGCCCTACCGTGCGTCATACCTTTGGCGGTTGGGAAAGCCATTCGGCTATGGACTCGGTGGCTTTCGACAAGAGTCGGCAGGGTGTTTCCGGTCATTACTTCATTCCCGGACCCGGTGCCTATGTCGAACTGAAGGGACAGAACAAGTATGCCTCTCTGCTGGATACCTGCCGGCGCGTCTCCATTCTATTCTATAACAAGGGCGAGGTTACCATTACGGCACGTGTCAACCGCAACGAACCCGTTTCTGAAACATTCCAGCCTACCGGCAGTCTGCAGGCAATGACCGTAGAAGGCCGTATCGGGTCTGTCCGCTGGACAGTGGAACGGGCCGACTCTACGCTGTTCTATGGAGCAACGATGGATGGTGACGCTGGCATAGCGGTAGACAATTTTTCGCTGCGTGGCACGTCGGGGCTCTCTCTGCGCTCCATACCGATGCATACGCTGCGCGAATTTGGTCGCGAACGTCCTTACGACCTCATCGTTCTTCAGTACGGACTGAATGTGGCTACCGAGCTTGGCAGGAACTACGATAAATACATTGCCGGTATGCATACCGCACTGGAGCATCTGAAGGAAGCCTTTCCGCAGGCCGGCATCCTGATTGTGGGCGTAGGCGACCGTGACTACAAGACCGAAGAAGGCGAGTTGCGAACCATGCCGGGAGTGAAGAACCTGATGCGTTATCAGCAGAATCTGGCAGCCGATGCCGGTGTGGCATTCTGGAATCTGTTCGAGGCCATGGGCGGCGATTGCAGCATGGTACGGCTGGTGGAGGCGAAACCTGCGATGGCCAATTACGACTATACCCACATCAATTTCCGCGGTGGAAAACACCTGGCGCAACTGCTTTACGAAGCACTGGTTTATGGAAAGGAACAGTATGACAGGAGGCGTACTTATGAAGAAATGGAACCTTGACAAGGTGTCGGCAGGATGGCGACATGTGCTGTGCTGCCTGGTGTGGATGCTGATGGCTGCGCAGGCCGTGCAGGCACAGGATGCGGTTCCGCTTTGCCCCATGCCGGACAAGGTGACGGCAGGTTCCGATACGTTGCCGGTCTGCTCCATGCGTACCGATACCATTGCTGTGCTGCGGCTGACGTATCCGGCTGCTTTCCGGCAGTTGGCCGACAACGTGCTGACCGACAGTCTGGGCATCCTCAAGCCGTTTTGGGAGCAGTTGAGGCTGCGCCACATTGGCGTCGTTACCGACACGTTGCGCATCGTCCATGTAGGCGACAGCCATATTCGTGGGCATATCTTCCCCCGCAGGGTAGGCGAAGCGATGCAACGCGATTTTGGCACAATCAGTTATACCGACGTTGGCATTAACGGTGCATTCTGTATCACCTTTACCCGTCCCGACCGTGTAGACAAAATAGCCGACTTGCATCCTGATTTGTTGATACTGTCGTTTGGTACCAACGAGAGCCATAACCGCCGATATAACTCCATGACCCACTACAAACAGATGGACGACCTGGTGCGCATGCTGCGCGAACGTTTGCCGGAGGTACCTATGCTGATGACGACCCCTCCCGGTTCGTACGAAAGTTTCCGCCAAAGCCGGCGTCGTCGTACCTATAAAATCAATCCCCGTACGGATAGGACCGTGCAGACCATCCGCCGCTATGCCGACGACAACGGTCTGGCTGTCTGGGACCTGTATAATATAGCAGGAGGTGTCAGACGGGCCTGCCTGAACTGGCAGGAAGCTGGCCTGATGCGTCCCGACCATGTACACTATTTGCCCGAGGGCTATCGTTTGCAGGGCGAAATGCTGTATCAGGCTCTGCTGAAGGCTTACAACGATTATTGCCTGGGGATAAGATAAGATTTAACGAAACTCTAAATTCAGTTGTTCTATGGATGATTTGTTTACCTGGCTCCATATCGATCCGACGCGTTTGCGCGATGTCTTTTTGTACGATCCGCACTCGCCGATGATTTTCAGCAGTGGCATTTTTCTCTGGCTGTTTGCAGCCTTTATCGTAGTCTATCTGCTGTTGCAGCGCCGTACGACGGCCCGGCTGATGTTTGTCACGTTGTTCTCGTATTATTTCTATTATAAAAGCAGCGGTACTTATTTCTTTTTGCTGGCCGTTGTCACCGTAAGCGACTTCTTGCTTGCTCTGCTGATGGAGCATACGGTGACCCGCTGGAAACGTAAGTTGTGGGTGGTCGTCAGTCTCTGTGTCAACCTGGGCTTGCTGTGCTATTTCAAATATACGAATTTCCTGCTCGAATGCTGGGCGTCGCTGACGGGCGGTAGCTTCTCCATGCTGGACATTTTCCTGCCTGTGGGCATTTCGTTTTTCACCTTCCAGTCGTTGAGCTATACCATCGATGTGTATCGGCGCGAGATAAAGCCACTCACCAATTTGCTCGATTATGCATTCTATGTATCCTTCTTCCCGCAACTGGTGGCGGGTCCCATTGTGCGTGCTCGCGACTTTATCCCGCAGATCCGCCGTCCGTTGTTTGTTTCCGACGAGATGTTCGGGCACGGCATTTTTCTGATAATGAGCGGCTTGTTTAAGAAGGCCGTGATATCCGATTATATCAGCGTGAACTTTGTAGAGCGCATCTTCGATAATCCTACGCTCTATTCGGGAGTAGAGAACCTGATGGGAGTATATGGCTATGCGTTGCAAATCTATTGCGATTTTTCGGGCTATAGCGATATGGCGATAGGAATAGCCTTGTTGCTTGGCTTCCATTTCAATATCAACTTTGATTCGCCCTATAAATCAGCGTCTGTCACTGAGTTCTGGCGCCGTTGGCACATCTCGCTGTCCAGCTGGCTGCGCGACTATCTGTACATCTCGCTTGGAGGCAACCGGAAGGGGAAAGTGCGGCAGTATGTCAATCTGATTATTACCATGTTTCTGGGTGGGCTGTGGCATGGTGCTTCCTGGAACTTTGTGTTGTGGGGTGTGCTTCACGGTGTGGCCTTGGCAGTGCATAAGTTTTGGATGTCGCTGACGGGGCGCAAGAAGGGCGAGCAGAGTCATGGCATCCGGCGTTTCTTCGGAGTAGTCGTAACTTTCCACTTCGTATGTTTCTGCTGGATCTTCTTCCGCAACGCCGACTTCGCTACGTCGGTCGATATGCTTCGGCAGATTTTTACCGTGTTCCGTCCGCAACTGTTGCCGCAATTGCTGGCCGGTTATTGGGAAGTGTTTGCCCTGATGGGGCTGGGATATATGCTTCACTTCCTGCCCGACAGTTGGGAACGTGCCTGTACAAAAACAGTAATCCGCCTCCCCCTGCTGGGAAAGGCGGTACTGATGATTGCACTGATTTATCTGGTTATTCAGATGAAGAGTTCGGACATCCAGCCCTTCATTTATTTCCAGTTCTGATCTGTCGGTATCAGTTTATCTCTATTTCGTCGAGGAAGAGGAAGGCTGGTTTGCCAGCTCCGTTGTGTCCTTCGGGCAATACGGCTGTTTTCAAGGTAAGTTGTACATAACGTGTCTGTACGGGGTCGAAGTCGATGCTATAGTCTTCGATGCCTCTTGTTCCGGGAGCTGTCTTTACGGGAAATGCTTTGGTGGCTATTTCGCGATAGGACTGCCCGTCGTCGGAGATAGCTATGCGCATTTCTTTGCATCCCATAATCCAGTCGCCCAAAGATACGAACCCATGAGTAGCGACACTTTTGATTTCGTTTCCGCTTTTGCCCAGGTCGATTACTGCTGTTATGTCGCCACCGATGAAACCGAGCCAGTCGCCCGAAGCGAAGTTGTCACTTCCCCGTTGTCCGTCTACCAGCATGGGTGCTCCAGCATACGTATACTTCGGCGATGGCTGTATACCAGTCAGTTGGATAGGGCAGAAAGTGGCTTTGTTGAAGAAGAAGTCGCGTTTCAGTACCCTGCTATTGCTGCCGTCCGGGCGGATGGCTATGGCTTGCAGTTGGGTTGTCTTGTCGATGGTGATGCCGGTATTGTCGTATTGCTGCGACTTCTCACTGGGTTGGCTGCCGTCGAGGGTATAATAAATAGGTGCATTATCGACGGTACTTAAGGTGATTTGTGCTGTTCTTTCCGATGAGCTTCCGGCTTGAGGAGTCGATATTTCGGCTTGGATATCGAATATATGTTTGGCATAGTTCAATCCGTCTCTTTGGTACAGATGAACAAGAGAAACCAGACGTTTTACGAAGTCTTTATAATCTTTTTTCTCGGGTTGCGTCCATTGTACTTCGGCAAGGGCTGCCATGCGGGGAAGTACCATATATTCTACTTGTTCGGGTGACAGTATGTATTCGGTCCACAAGTTGGCTTGTGCTCCCAGAATGTGCTTCTTCTGTTCATCGTTAAGCCCCTCAGTAGGCTCTAGACTGTATACTTTTTCTACCGGTACATAACCTCCGATGGCATCGTAAGGCTCATTGGCCTTATCTGTACTCTGGAAGTAGTCGAAGTAGCAATGGGTGTTCGGCGTCATGATGACGTCGTGTCCCATCTGGGCCGCCTTGATACCTCCTGCACTGCCTCTCCACGACATAACGGTGGCATTGGGAGCTACATCGCCTTCCAGGATTTCGTCCCATCCGATGATCTGTCTTCCTTTCTCATTCAGGAATTTCTCGATGTGTGCCATGCAATAGCTTTGTAAACGGTCTTCGGCGCTGTGCTCTTTGTCGGCTTTCAGTTCTTTGGCACGGATGAGGGCCTGACATTTAGGACACTTTGCCCAGCGGGTACGTGGTGCTTCGTCACCACCGATGTGGATATATTTCGAGGGGAAAATATCGATGATTTCTGTCATTACATCTTCCAAGAAGTGTAAAGTCTTTTCGTTTCCGATGCAAAGCACGTCTTCGAATACGCCCCAGCGGGGACAGACTTCATACGGACCTCCGGTACAGCCTAACTCCGGATAGGATGCAAGGGCGGCCAGCATGTGTCCGGGCAGGTCTATTTCGGGGATAATGGTGATGTAGCGCTCTTGCGCGTAACGTACGATTTCGCGTGCTTCATCCTGAGTGTAGAAACCTCCGTAGGGCGTGTTGTCGTATTGGTCGGTATTGTGTCCGATGACGGTACGGTTTCGTGTAGAGCCAATTTCGGTCAGTTTCGGATATTTCTTGATTTCGATTCGCCAGCCCTGGTCTTCGGTGAGGTGCCAGTGCAGAGTATTCATGTTATGCAGAGCCAGCAGGTCGATATACTCTTTGATAAATTCAACGGGGAAGAAGTGTCTTCCTACATCCAGCATCATACCACGATAAGCAAAACGGGGGGCATCGTTAATTTCGCCTGCGGGCAATAGGAGGGTAGCTCCTTGAGCTACGGCTGGGATAGATTTGCGTAATGTCTGTATGCCGTAGAATACACCGTTTTCGGTCTGTCCTTCAATGCGGATGCCTTCTGCCGAAGTACTTAACTTGTATCCCTCGGGATTGGTTATTTCGCTGTTGAGGCCTAAAGTGATACATCCTGTTGCACTTTCTCCTTCCTTTATGGCTTTAGTCTGGAGGGTATAACCGGTCGATTGAGCAATGTATTCAGCCAAAAATTCTGCATTGCGTTTCAGTAACGGGTTATTCTCCGGATAGGCTATTATTGTGCTTCGTGTCAGCTTGAACGGAGAGTCTTGTGTAAGGTTAACCTCTTGCGGGAGGGGAACCACGGAGTAGGAGGCTTGTTGCTCATTCGAAGAACAAGCGGCAAAAGCAAGTGCTACAATTGGTAAAAGATACTTTTTCATATGGTTAATTATTTAAGGATTAGGTTGCAAAGTTATTAAAATCCACGGATTTTTATATTTGTTTTCTTAAAATCTTATAAGGCATAATGCTCTGCATCTGTTTTACTTTATATTTATTATTTTTGTATGCCGGAAACCTCAGTAATCAGGCTTAAACTGGGCAGTTTCCTTGATTAAGTGTTATATATTTTAGTTTGATTTAATATGAAAAGAAATTTTTGTTTGTTATCTGTTCTTTTGCTTTCTTTATGCTTGTATACCAATGCTTTTGCACAAAAGAAAGTTTCTATTTTAGGTGACTCTTATTCTACGTACGGAGGTTATGTTTCTCCGTCTGTTAATATCTGCTGGTACGATGCTGAAGTAGGAGGTAAGAATGCTCAAAACGATGTACGGCATGTGGAAGAGACCTGGTGGTATCGGCTGATAAAGGAAAACGGCTATCAGTTGGAGCGTAATAATTCATTTTCGGGAGCTACCGTCTGTTGTACCGGTTATGATAAGAACGACTATTCTGATCGGGCTTTTATCACCCGTATGTATAATCTGGGACGTCCCGATGTGATTTTTATATTTGGTGGGACAAATGATAGTTGGGCAGGTGCCCCGATTGGAGAATATCAATATTCCGATTGGAGCAAAGAAGATTTGTATCAGTTCCGTCCGGCTTTTTGCTTTTTGCTCGATTCCCTGATCAAGTTGTATCCGGAGGCAACCATTTATAATATTACCAATTCGGAATTGTCAGCTGAAGTAACATCTTCAATGGCAGAGATATGCCGTCATTACAATGTGCAGAACATCCTTTTGCATGATGTGGAAAAACAATCTGGTCATCCTTCTGTAGCTGGTATGAAGAGTATCTGTGAACAAGTGGCGAGTGTTGCATGCAAGTAGTAGCTTTGTCTTTTAAGATAAAGAAGACTTTTTTGATGAAGGGGCAATCTTTAATATGACTTTTTGCCCCTTTATCTTTCTTTTCTGAATTCCTATTCTTTCTTCCTCCAAATCTTTCTCTTTTCCTCTCCTAATCCTTTCCTTTTACCCATTTAGTTTCTATCTTTCCCCCTTTTTGCTTCTTTTTCCCCTCTCGCGCGCACATGTGAATACA
>NZ_JAULLJ010000014.1:0-106202 GCF_030518095.1 Bacteroides sp. ET489 | reverse complement strand
CATTTTCAGGGGTTCTTTGCGAAGCGTTGCTTGACAAAGATTACCGCCAAGCTTACTTTCCTTACAGAATGTAAGCAGAAAATGATCTCAAACTGCGAATCGTTTGTTCCGCATATCTCAGAATGTCATTTCGTCGCTGCTCTCGTTCTCGAAAGCGGGTGCAAAAGTAGTGGGTTTTTAATTATGCTCCAAATATATCCAGCACTTTTTTTCAACTTTTTGATGAAGTTTTTGCTAAATAGCTGATTTAGAGATATGTTGTAGAACATGTTTTTAAAGAAGGTATCGTAGGGAAAGGGAAAGGGGACACATTATATATTCACATGTGCGCGCGAAAGGAGAAAAAGATGCAGAAAAGGGATAAAAAGGGAAAAAGGGGGAAAGATAGGGACTAAAAGGCGCAAAGAAAAGGGCGAGGAAGGGAAAAGAAAACCTTAAAGCGGAGGAAAGGAGAGCTATCCATCGAAAGAAATAAAGACTTTACTCAAAAAGCATCAGTTAAAAACCGGAAACTCATTGTGACAAAACGAAAAAAGCGGCGACAGATATAGCAAATATCAATCCTATTATTTATCTTTGTTAGCTTAAAAAAGTTAGCAGTTTAAACGACTCAAAACAATGAAAGATTTTCTGAAATTTACATTAGCAACCATTACTGGTATTATTGTTTCAAGCGTGATACTGTTTTTTCTCAGTATTCTCGTGCTGTTCAGCATGGCTTCTACCACCGAATCGGAAACCATCGTAAAGAAGAACTCCATCATGATGCTCGATCTACAAGGGACACTATATGAGCGAAACCCGGAAGACCCTCTCAGTCTTCTGTTCAGTGATGACTATATCGTATATGGCCTGGACGACATTCTTTCGTCCATCAAGAAAGCCAAGGAAAACGAAAATATTAAAGGTATCTATATACAAGCCAACTACCTGACCTGCGGCTATTCTTCGCTGGAAGAAATAAGAGATGCCTTGCAAGACTTCAAAGAATCGGGCAAATTCATCGTTGCCTACGCCGATACCTATACACAAGGACTTTATTATCTGTCGAGCGTAGCAGACAAAGTACTGCTCAATCCTAAAGGTATGATTGAGTGGAAAGGCCTTGCCGCCTCCCCCATCTTCTATAAAGATCTGCTGGACAAAATCGGTGTCGAGATGCAGATATTTAAGGTAGGTACCTACAAATCGGCTGTCGAACCATTCATCGCTACTGAAATGAGTCCGGCCAACCGCGAGCAAATTACCGTCTACCTGAACTCTATCTGGGAACAGATAACCAAAGATGTAGCAGCTTCGCGCAACATCAGCGTCGACGAACTCAATGCCGCCGCCGACCGCATGATGCTCTTCCAACCTGCCGAAGAATCTGTCAAATGCGGTCTGGCCGACACCCTGATATACAAGAACGACGTACGCAACTACCTGAAACGTATGACTGGTATCGATGAAGACGATGATCTGCTCGTTCTGGGACTCGAAGCCATGACCAACGTCAAGAAAAACGTGCCGAAAGACAAAAGCGGTAACATCGTTGCCGTTTACTATGCAAGTGGTGAAATCATAGATTACGAAACTACTTCACCTCTGGCATCGGGAACCGAACCGATGATCGTAGCAAGCGAGGTTATCAAAGACCTTCGGAAACTGAAAGACGACAAGAACGTAAAGGCAGTCGTATTACGCGTCAACTCGCCCGGAGGAAGTGCCTACGGTTCTGAACAGATATGGTATGCCGTGAGCGAACTGAAAAAAGAGAAACCCGTCATCGTATCGATGGGCGACTATGCCGCATCCGGCGGTTACTACATCTCGTGCAATGCCGACACCATCGTAGCCGAGCCTACTACCCTGACCGGTTCGATAGGCATCTTCGGCATGTTCCCTAATGTAAAAGGACTGACCGACAAAATCGGACTGAAATTTGATGTCGTAAAAACAAATCAATATGCCGACTTCGGAGCATTGGGCCGCCCCATGAACGACGGAGAGAAAAGTCTGATGCAAATGTATGTGAATCAAGGATATGATCTCTTCCTGACACGTTGCTCCGACGGACGCGACATTAACAAAGAGGACTTGGACAAAATAGCCCAAGGCCGTGTTTGGACTGGTAGTACAGCCAAAGAACTGGGACTGGTTGACGAACTGGGCGGACTGGACAAAGCCCTCGAAATAGCCATCAATAAAGCCGGCATCGAAAGCGGTTACACCGTCATGTCTTATCCCGCCCCAAAAGGATTTTTCGAAAGCCTGATGGAAACCCGTCCGGACAATTACGTCAAAGCCCGTATGCTGAACGGAAAAATTGGTGAATACTATAAGCCTTTCAGCGTATTGGAAAACTTCGACAAGTGCGAACGTATCCAAGCACGTATTCCATTCGAGCTGAACATTCAATAATTCAACAGAGGCAACAAGAAAGCATGGAAGAAAGAACTACCCAAATAGATTACAAACTGCTTCCCCTATCATGGTTGTACAGAATGGGGACAGACATACGCAACAAACTCTTTGACTGGGGATGGCTCCAGTCAAAGAGTTTCGACTTGCCTGTAATCTGTATTGGGAATCTTTCGGTAGGAGGAACCGGAAAAACGCCGCATACCGAATACCTTATCAAGCTGTTGCAAAACGAAGGCTTTCACCCCGCTACGCTGAGCCGCGGCTACAAACGGCGCACAAAAGGCTATCTGCTTGCCTCGCCGAAAAGTACTGCCCAGCAGATAGGTGATGAGCCATGTCAGATGAAACAAAAGTTTCCCGACATACAGGTAGCAGTAGACGAAAACCGTTGCCACGGCATCGAACAGTTACTCAAACTGCAGTCACCGCCTGTCGATGTAATCCTTCTGGATGATGCTTTCCAACACCGCCATGTCAAAGCCGGACTTAACATTCTGTTGACAGACTATCACCGTCTGTTCTGCGATGACACGCTGTTACCCGCAGGACGTCTTCGCGAATCAGCCGACGGGAAAAGCCGGGCACAAATCGTTATCGTAACCAAATGTCCGGAAGACATCAAACCGATCGATTTCAACCTCATAGCCAAACGGTTGCATCTGTACCCTTACCAGCAGTTATATTTCTCTACTTTCCGCTACGGCATGCCTATGCCTCTTTTTCCGGAAGTAGCCAAAAGCCGCCAAACCCTTTCATCACTGACGGGAGCCGAACAAGTACTATTGGTAACAGGTATAGCCTCGCCTACCCCATTGCTGAACGAAGTGAAATCATACACACAGCATGTGCATCTGATGGCCTTTTCCGACCATCACGACTTCCGCTCGAAAGATTTGCAGGAAATCGTGGAAAAGTTCTATCAGTTAAAAGAATGGGAAAGGCTGATCATTACAACCGAGAAAGATGCTGTCCGACTGAAACATCATCCCGACTTGCCGGAAGAAATCAAACCCTACATTTATGTAGTACCGATAGAAATAGAGATTTTACAAAATCAACAACATAATTTTAATCAAAACATAATAGACTATGTTAGAGCGCATTCAAGAAACAGCAGCCTACCTGAAAGGTAAAATGCACACCCATCCGGAGACAGCAATCATCCTTGGCACAGGCCTTGGCAGTCTTGCAGAAGAAATCACCGAAAAATACGAAATAAAGTATGAGGAGATCCCCAATTTCCCCGTATCGACCGTAGAAGGCCATAGCGGCAAACTGATTTTCGGTAAACTGGGCAATAAAGACATTATGGCCATGCAAGGACGCTTCCACTACTACGAAGGATACTCTATGAAAGAAGTCACCTTCCCCGTACGGGTCATGCGCGAACTGGGCATCAAGACACTGTTTGTCTCCAATGCCAGCGGAGGAACCAATCCGGCATTCGAAATCGGCGACCTGATGATTATCACCGACCACATCAACTACTTCCCCGAACATCCGCTGCGTGGCAAAAACATTCCCTACGGCCCGCGTTTCCCGGACATGAGCGAAGCCTACGATAAAGAGTTAATTCGCAAGGCCGATGCCATCGCTGCCGAAAAAGGCATCAAGGTGCAGCACGGTGTCTACCTGGGAACCCAAGGCCCCACTTTCGAGACTCCGTCAGAATATAAATTGTTCCATATTCTGGGAGCCGATGCTGTCGGCATGTCTACCGTACCCGAAGTCATCGTTGCCAATCATTGCGGCATCAAAGTATTCGGCGTATCCGTCATCACCGACCTGGGCGTAGAAGGCAAGATCGTAGAAGTTTCGCACGAAGAGGTGCAGAAAGCAGCCGATGCCGCACAACCTCTTATGACTGAAATCATGCGCGAGCTTATCAACCGTGCCTGATGACATAAAAACAACCATTACATTGTATTAATAATGAGAACAGAAATAGCTACCCTCGGTGAGTTCGGACTGATAGACCACCTCACCGAAGGAATCGAACCTCAAAATGAATCTACACGGTACGGCATCGGCGACGATGCCGCCGTGCTGTCTTACCCGGCCGAGAAAGAAGTGTTGGTCACTACCGACTTGCTGCTCGAAGGCGTTCACTTCGACCTGACCTATGTTCCGCTGAAACACCTGGGCTACAAAGCTGCCGTAGTCAACTTCTCCGATATCTACGCCATGAACGGTACACCCAAGCAAATCACCGTATCACTGGGTCTGTCCAAACGCTTCAGTGTAGAAGACATGGAAGCACTCTATGCCGGCATCCGTCTGGCCTGCGAAGCCTACCATGTTGATATTGTCGGCGGCGATACCTGCTCTTCTTATACAGGGCTCACCATCAGTATCACTTGTATCGGCGAAGGGGAAAAAGGCAAGACCGTTTATCGGAACGGAGCCAAGGAAACCGACCTGATATGCGTCAGCGGTGACTTAGGTGCTGCCTACATGGGCCTCCAGCTGCTGGAACGTGAAAAGATTGCCCTCAAAGGTACCGACAAAGATGTGCAACCCGACTTTGCCGGCAAGGAATACCTGCTGGAACGCCAGCTCAAACCCGAAGCACGCCGGGACATCATCGAACGGCTGGCCGCCGCCGGCGTACAGCCCACAGCCATGATGGACATCTCCGACGGACTTTCGTCCGAACTGATGCACATCTGTAGCCAAAGCAAAGTCGGCTGCCGGGTCTACGAGGAACACATCCCCATCGACTATCAGACAGCTGTCATGGCCGAAGAGTTCAACATGAACCTGACCACCTGCGCACTGAACGGCGGAGAGGACTACGAACTGCTGTTTACCGTCCCCATAGCCGACCACGAAAAGGTGTCCGAAATGGAAGGTGTCAAACTGATAGGCCACATCACCAAACCCGAATTGGGTTGTGCCCTCATCACCCGCGACGGGCAGGAATTTGAGTTGAAAGCCCAAGGTTGGAATCCGTTAAAAGACGGCGGCAACACTACGCCTTCGTCCGAAACCGACATCTAAACAAAAGGTTTTCCTCCGAAAGTAACATTTATTTGACGTATAATAGACACTGATAATAAGGCACATACCTTTTTATCAGTGTTTTTTCTTTATTTTTCTCTTGCATAGTCCAAAACTTTCACTACCTTTGCAACCGCAAACCTCAAGAGAGATGGTGTCATAGCTCAGTTGGTAGAGCAAAGGACTGAAAATCCTTGTGTCCCCGGTTCGATTCCTGGTGGCACCACCAAAACAAATCGCTGACAGATACAAACAATCTGTTAGCGATTTTTCTTTTATCTAAATTCTGCCTTCACCCTGAATATTTTTCCAACCTTACTCTGCACATCCTCAACATGACGTTTCACCTCAACCTACTCAAAATAAACCAGTTACAGTGAAAGAAAACGATAAAACCGTCAGAAAAACAATATTATTGTCAGGGATTTGCCGGATGAAGTTTCACCATAAACTACTGAAGGTGAACAGATTGTGGTGAAAGATGAATACGCGGACTAAGCCGACAGGACGGATGAACGCGGATTTTTAAAGATTCTCTAAAATAAAGTGAAACTTTATCTTTCACCATATTCTACTGATTTTCAGTATAGAAAATTCCCGGTGAAAGCGTGAAGGCAATTTTCCCTTTTCTTCTTTTTATCCGTGTAAGTCCGTCTCTTCCGCTTAGTCCGCGTATCCATCTTTCACCCACTAAAGTCCCACATGGCGCCCATAATAACCTACTTTAGCAGCGTAACATTGATGGTTAGTCGGCGTAACAAGCAATGCTGCCGGGTATAACAAACAATATCGGCGAGATTTGAAAGCAATGCCGGCGGGTTTTGCCTGCAAAGTCCACGAGTTTTGCAAACAATTGCCTCGGGTTTCACAAGTAATTGCCCCGAGTTTTGCTTGCAACTCCCACGAGTATTGCTTGCATGGCTCGCGAGCCGTGCAAGTGTCGCTCACGAGCCACACAAGTGTTTCTCACGAGCCGTGCAAGCATCGCTCGCGAGTATTCCACACAGCAACTGCCGCCGGATTTTTTCCCAGTTAGGAAAAAAATATTGCCCAGTTAGGAAAAAATTATTGCCTAACTGGGAAAAAAATGGAGAAGAATTACCCGATGAGCCGGTTGCGATTCCAGAAGCAGGAAGTGATGTCTATCAATTCGTCGGCCGTACCTATCCTGTACAGGCGCTGATTGGTGGTAGGTTGGCGCAACCCTCCCAGATGCCGGATGTAGGGACCTATCTTGATATAGTCGAAACGGCTTCTGCAAATAGCTGGTGAAAGGATGGTGCGTCCGCTGTACCAGGCCACCTTCAGCTGCGGATAGCGTTGGCGCAGATAGCCCGCCAATCCGTTGACAGCAGCCGGATCGGAATCGCCTCCCATGAAACAGACACAGGTAATGTCCGAAGCATATTTCGCAAGAAACTCATCTAATGCCACAGGAGTCAGAGGTTTGCCGACATCGCCCCACAAGTACGAACTGTGACAACCCGGACAACGGCAAGGACAGTTGGACAGATTGATGGACAGCGTCACTTCATCGGGAATTTCCTGAAACACGATGCCGGCATTGACATACTTAAGCATAACTTATTTATTAACAACAAACTAAAAACTTTCAATCTAACTCGTTGCCGGCCACCGCATAGTAGCGCTGGGCGGCTTCGTGCTGACGGGCCTCGGAGAAATTGCTGACACGCTTCAGATAGCCGATGATGCGCGTCATGTAGTCTACGTTTCTGGAGTGGCAATGAGGACACTCGCGCAGGTAGCGCTTGTCGATGTAGCCACACTCGTTGCAGATTGTATTGGGGATGTTGAAGGTAAAGTAGTTGCATCCTTCTTCCGCCGCCACTTTCAGCAACTTCCGGTATTGTGCCTGCGAAAGGTACTCTTCGAGGTTCATATGCAGAGCCGAACCGCCCGTCAGGTGTTCGATGTAGGGAGCGCCGTGCAACCTGAACTTGTCGATGATGTTCAGCGAATCGTCCTCGACCACGTAAAAATAGCTGTTATAGCAGCTGCGGGGTACGAAATAGCCGTCTTCCAAGTCCCACTTGGCGTGCTTCACACCCACATTTTCGGCCGGAATCATCTCGCAGTTGAACAGGACATTCTTCGTCTGATACTCCTTGTTCTTCTTTTCGACCAGTCCGAGAATGGTCTGCACAAAACGCAGGTAATCGGGATTGTCGCTGATCTTGATTCCCATAAACTCGGCAGCCTCAACCAGACCGTTGACACCAATCGTCAGGTATTGCCGCCCCATATTGATGTAGCCGGCATCGAACAGGGGCAACATGCCATGTTCGTGCAACGCTTTCAGATTCTCGTTATAAGCCAGCTGCGCCCGGTGGCACAGGTCGATGACATCGGTCAGAAACGTTTTGTAGTCGAGCTGGTGATTGACGGCATACTGCACACAGCGGTTGATGTTCACCGTCAGCACGCTCTTCGAACCGGTCGAAACGCCACCCGCTCCCAAGGTGTAGCTGAAACCGTTGTCCTGTATCTCGTTGCGCAAGCGGCAGCAGCTGGACAGTGAGTCGGCACTGCTGCTCATATAGGTAAAGAAGGAATGCCCTTCGGCATACATTTCGGCTGTAAAATCGCCCCACTCCTGGTCCAGCACATCACCGTCCTTGCTCAGCAGAGCCACCGTCTCGACCGGAAAAGTCAGCACCGTCTTGGTACGTTCCCGGTTGAACCACTTCATAAACCGCTTTTGCAGCCAGTTCAGTCCCTCCCAGTCGGGCTTGCTTCCGTCGGGGAAAAAGAAGTCGCCGAACAGGCTTTCGAAATAGTAACGGTCGTAGTACGAAATGTTCCAGAAGACAGCCTGATAGTTGCGCGCTCCGGTAGGCTGATTGATGGAATAGACAATCTGTTCGAAGCAATCGGTAATGATTTTATCGACCGTACGCTGCTTCAGCGAAAGGTCCACCACCTTTTCCGGCTCCTTGTAATACTCGCGGCCGTACTCCAGCCCGATAAAATAGTTGAGATACATCAGAAACTCGGGCGTGGCACAAGCTCCGCTCAACATGCTCGAAACCATGAACACCATGTTGACGAAGCCCCCACAAAACGACTTCAGGTTGGTGGGTGCCGTCGAGTTGCCGCCTATCGACTTCGTACCGCCCGTCAGCCAGGGGTACATCGTGATGGAAGCACAATAATTGGCCAGACTCGTCTCGTCGTTCTTATATATAAAGTGGTGAGTCAGCAGGTCAAGGTACTGGTCCGCCAGTTCCTTGCCATACATTTTCTTCATCCGGTCGGTCAGCAACCGGCGGTTCAGGCGGATGAAGTTCGACTTGGGCAGTTCGCCAATCAGCGTGGCGATGTTTTTATGCTCCACATTGGCGTTGGCATCGTACTTCGAACCGGTAGCGGCATTGGTTGCCTCACAATAGTCAGACAAAAACTTCAGTTCGTCCATCACTTCGCGGTCCTCCGCATGGCGCTGCCGGTAGAGCATGAACGACTTTGCCACCCGATAATGCCCCTCGCGCATCAGGGCTTCCTCTACCAGATTCTGAATCTCTTCCACCTTGATGCCGTCGTACAGGTCGAGCCGGCTGATGATTTTCGAAACATTACTCAGGCTGACAGGCTCGTTCACCGAACGGAATGCCTTGATAATGGCATTCATTATCTTGTCGAGCGAGAAGCGGTCGGCCGATCCGTCCCGCTTCACAATTGTAAAGTCACTGGTTTCCTTCACTGTTTTCATTGTTTTTCCTGTTTTGTCCGGCCAATAAACCACTGTTCGCACACAATATGGCTTCCCGAAGGCTACAGCCGGCATTTTGCGGACACACCTCTTCCTCAGGTATGCCTTTCCCACAAAAAGTTTAATTACTGAATATTTTCGCACCGCTTTTCTATCCCACGAGTAAAAACGGCCTTTGATGAAAATGGCAGGTCTTCTGACTGACTCCCGCTCCGACACCTTCCCAGTTCAGTTGACCAGTGGCAAGAGTAATTGTCGGAACGTTGAATGGAGCTTCACAGCAGCGGGACTGTTCGGGACTTTCACCCGATTCCCTTTTAATTCACGAAGATGAATATCCGCATGAAACCAATTCGCGGCAAATATAGCAGAAAAAACAAAAAGGCAGAGAAAGAAACCGGAAGTTTTTTTCAGCCGAAAGATGGGAAACAAGGCGAAAGATACCGGCAAATGGGTAATTATTCCCCAACATTGTAGCACAAATTCTACAATATCCCCACTTCCAGTCAGCCAACCGTCTGCCCGATTTTTGCAGCAATATTGCTAACAAACGTAAGTACAGGCTAACATTTCTGAAAGCGATGCCCGAACTGCATATCCGGCACTGGAACACGCGGTATGGAAATAAAAAGAAAACATTTCTGCCCAGATAAGAGCCTAAAATGCCTGTTTTCAAACAATTCCCCTATCTTGTAAGAAACAACCCAAAAGGATTTTTATCATACAAACATACAACCGCATCGTCCAACAGAGCATAAACAGACATTAACAGACAAAATACAGTATGCCACAAATCGCTGTTTCTGTTGGCACTCCCTTTGCACTACAGTTTATGAGTGAGAAAATAAAACCTGAATATTCACCTAAACTTAAACGATTATGAAAAAGGTATTAGTAACAGTAGCGATGATTCTCGGAGTAAGCACTTTTGCAACGTTTGCACAAGAAGTAACCCCACCTGTAACAGAAAACGCAACGGAAGCTACCGCTCCGCAAGATGAGTTTGTAAAAATGGATCCTTCAGCACTGCCGCAATCCCTTGTCGAGAAACTGGCAGCAACAAACGAAGGCGCAAGTGTGAAAGAAGCCTATGTGAAAGAAACAGAAGGCAAGAAAATCTACAAGTTAGTTCTCGTCACGACAGACGAACAAGAGTTGACAGTCATTTTGGACGAAAATGGTGAGCCTGTCAAAGAATAAACTCTTCAGAATGTAAATACCCCTATTGGCAGTCCCGGTTCGCGATGAATCGGGATTGCTATTTCGAACGTTTGTAATCTGCGATAAAGCCTTCCATCATCCACTTGGCCAAAGCCTGACGGTTGGAACTAAGAACAAAACGACGCTGGTCGAAAGCATTCTGAATATTGCCCAGTTCGACAAACACGGCTGTCGGCGAAGCATTGAGCAGCACATACAGACGACGCGAGCTGACAGTACCTTCGAAACCACGGTTAGGCTGATGCCGGTCGTATTTCGATTCGAAAGTATTCTTCATCCCCGTAGCCAGCCGCTTACCCAGCGTGCTCTGCGGAGCATAATAAAAGAACACATCAGTCTGTGCACTCTTGCTACGGCTGTCTACATGCAGAAAAATTGCCCGGCAATATTTATACTTTTTACGATCCTTGCGATAGTATTCGTTGATTTTCGCACAACGTTGTTGCAGCCTTGCTACCTGGTTCAAAGGAATCGGATCGCCCATACAGGTCTCACGTTTGCTGTTCGACAGATAACGGTCGTTGCGGATACCGTCCTTGGCGTCTTGTATGATGATACGCACCTCGGCTCCTTCCTGCATCAGGTTGCGTGCCAGTCGCAGCGCTACATCGTATGCATACTCGTCCTCGTGCAGCTCGGTTTTCCCAATCCGACCTATCGCACCCGGATCAGGACCTCCGTGTCCACTCACTACATAGAAGCAGGCTCCTTGCAGACGGTTGCCTGTCACCTTTACATCCGCCAGTCTCTTCCCGAAAAGCGGCTCGTGAATCACACTTTTCCTGTTACCCGATTTCCGGTGCCTGCTATCTTCTCCTCCTCTGCTACCTTTTGCATGCAAAGGCGGCAACTGATATTTCACGCCCAGACGCAGCTCTTCCTTACCACGCAAGGCCTTTTTATTAAGTTCAAGAAATTCTTTATAATAACTTCTTCCCGGTCGGCCGTTGCGCTCAAGAAATGTCGAAATACCTTCACCAGCTTTCGGAGTGTCGCACTGCTCCTGCGCCGAAACCGCAAAAGAAAATACAACCAAAAGAAAGGATACGAACAGAATACGAATCATAAATCTACAATCAATATTTTGGAACGGTTGTGCACCAATAAATTATCATTTAACCTTCATTGCGGACAAAATTACATTATTTTCCTTACTTTTGCGAGCAGTTACATGTTAATTGATAAGAAACTAAAAAAAATAGATAGCATTATGGCAAAACAATTCAAGCCCGAGACCCTCTGCGTACAAGCCGGATGGTCTCCTAAAAAAGGAGAGCCGCGGGTGCTCCCTATCTACCAGAGTACAACCTTCAAATACGAAACCAGCGAGCAGATGGCGCGTTTGTTCGACCTCGAAGAAAGCGGATATTTCTATACCCGTCTGCAAAACCCTACCAACGATGCCGTTGCCGCCAAGATTGCTGCCCTTGAAGGAGGTGTAGCCGCCATGCTGACGTCCAGCGGACAGGCTGCCAACTATTATGCCATCTTCAACATCTGCGAAGCGGGCGATCACTTTGTCTGCTCGTCGGCCATCTATGGCGGTACATTCAACCTGTTTGGTGTCACCATGAAGAAGCAGGGTATTGACGTTACTTTTGTCAATCCAGATGCCAGCGAAGAAGAAATCTCCGCCGCTTTCCGTCCCAATACGAAAGCCCTGTTTGGCGAAACCATCTCGAACCCTGCTCTTGAGGTGCTCGACATAGAAAAGTTTGCCCGTATTGCACACAAACATGGTGTGCCCCTGATAGTGGACAACACCTTCCCTACTCCCATCAACTGCCGTCCGTTCGAATGGGGAGCCGACATCGTGGTTCACTCTACCACCAAGTACATGGACGGACATGCCACCAGCGTAGGCGGCTGTATCGTAGACAGTGGAAACTTCGACTGGGATGCCCATGCCGACAAGTTCCCCGGACTGTGTACGCCCGATGAATCGTATCACGGACTGACGTACACGAAAGCATTCGGCAAGATGGCCTACATCACCAAAGCCACTGCACAGCTGATGCGCGACCTGGGTAGCATCCAGTCGCCCGAAAATGCTTTCCTGCTGAACCTCGGTCTCGAAACCCTGCACCTGCGTATGCCCCAACACTGCAAAAACGCACAGGCCGTTGCCGAATACCTGCAAAAGAATGAAAAAGTGGCATGGGTGAACTATTGCGGCCTGCCCGACAACAAATACTACGAACTGGCACAGAAATACATGCCCAACGGTTCGTGCGGTGTTATCTCCTTCGGTCTGAAGGGTGGACGCGATGTAGCCATCCGGTTCATGGACAACCTGAAGTTGGCTGCTATCGTTACTCACGTAGCCGATGCACGTACCTGCGTGCTGCATCCTGCCAGCCATACACACCGCCAACTCACTGATGAGCAACTGATCGAAGCTGGCGTACGTCCTGACCTGATCCGTTTCTCGGTCGGAATAGAAAATGTGGACGATATTATCGCCGATATCGAACAGGCACTGAATGCCTGACATAACCCTCTTCCATCGGCATCGCATTTCAAAGCCATGCTGATGGAATAAATACAAATACAATTATACAATATTCATTATTCATCAACATCAATCAGACTATGGTAAAGATTACAAAAGAAGCTGCTTTGCTCTATCACTCGCAAGGCAAACCTGGAAAAATAGAAGTAGTCCCCACAAAGCCCTACAGTACACAGACCGACCTTTCGCTGGCCTATTCGCCCGGCGTAGCCGAACCCTGTCTGGAAATAGAGAAAAACCCGGAAGATGCTTATAAATATACAGCTAAAGGCAATCTGGTAGCTGTTATATCCAACGGTACAGCTGTGCTGGGACTGGGCGACATAGGCGCCTTGAGCGGTAAACCCGTTATGGAAGGAAAAGGACTGCTCTTCAAGATATATGCCGGTATCGATGTGTTCGACATCGAAGTAAACGAAAAAGATCCCGACAAGTTTGTAGAAGCTGTAAAAGCCATCGCACCGACTTTCGGCGGTATCAATCTGGAGGATATCAAAGCTCCCGAATGCTTCGAAATAGAACGCCGGCTGAAAGAAGAGCTGGACATCCCCGTCATGCACGACGACCAGCACGGTACAGCCATTATCTCCAGTGCCGGACTGCTGAACGCTCTGGAAGTGGCCGGGAAGAAGATTGAAGACGTGAAAATAGTAGTAAACGGTGCAGGTGCTTCGGCAACTTCGTGTACCAAACTGTACGAAGCACTCGGCGCACGTCGCGAAAACATCCTGATGCTGGACAGCAAAGGTGTCATCACCAGCGACCGCGAGAATCTGACCGAACAAAAACGTTACTTTGCCACCGACCGCCGCGACGTACACACCCTGGCCGAAGCCATCAAGGGAGCGGATGTATTCCTCGGACTTTCCAAAGGCAATGTGCTGACACAGGACATGGTACGCAGCATGGCCGACCACCCCATTGTGTTCGCTTTGGCCAATCCCACTCCGGAAATATCTTACGAGGATGCCATGGCTGCACGTCCCGACGTACTGATGTCAACCGGACGCAGTGACTATCCTAATCAGATAAATAACGTTATCGGTTTCCCTTACATCTTCCGCGGTGCACTCGATACACACGCCCGTGCCATCAACGAAGAAATGAAACTGGCTGCCGTACACGCCATAGCCGACCTGGCCAAACAGCCAGTACCCGACGTCGTAAACGAGGCTTACCATGTGAACAACTTTACTTTCGGTCCCGACTACTTCATCCCGAAACCGGTAGACCCGCGCCTCATCACCGAAGTATCGTGTGCCGTAGCACGCGCTGCCATGGAAAGCGGAGTAGCCCGCAAAAACATCGAAGACTGGGATGCCTACAAACTGCAACTGCGCGAACTGATGGGACAGGAAAGCAAACTGACCCGCCAGCTCTACGATACAGCCCGACGCAACCCGCAACGCGTAGTGTTTGCCGAAGGCATTCACCCCAACATGCTGAAGGCTGCCGTCGAAGCCAAGGCCGAAGGCATCTGCCATCCTATTATATTAGGTAACGACGAGGCTATCAAAAAACTCGCCAAGCAACTCGACCTCAGTCTGGAAGGTATCGAGATTGTCAACCTGCGCCATCCCGACGAAGCACCGCGCCGTGAACGTTATGCACGCATCCTGGCCGAAAAACGCGCACGCGAAGGTGTCACCTACGAGGAAGCCAACGACAAGATGTTCGAACGCAACTACTTCGGTATGATGATGGTAGAGACAGGCGAAGCCGACGCTTTCATCACCGGACTGTACACCAAATACAGCAATACCATCAAAGTGGCTAAAGAAGTCATCGGCATACAGCCCTGTTACTCCCACTTCGGCACCATGCACATACTGAACTCCAAGAAAGGTACTTACTTCCTGGCCGACACACTGATCAACCGCCATCCGGATGCCGAAACCCTGATAGACATCGCTCGTCTGGCCGACCAGACCGTACGTTTCTTCAACCACACTCCGGTGATGGCCATGTTGAGTTACTCGAACTTCGGTGCCGATCAGGAAGGAAGTCCGGTAAGCGTGCACCAGGCTGTAGACTACATGCAACAGCATTATCCCGATCTGGCTATCGACGGTGAAATGCAAGTTAATTTTGCCATGAACCGTACGCTGCGCGATGCCAAGTACCCGTTCACCCGACTGAAAGGCAAGGATGTCAACACACTTATCTTCCCCAACCTGAGTTCGGCCAATGCAGGCTATAAACTGTTGCAGGCCATGAACACGGAAATGGAACTGATAGGCCCGATACAGATGGGACTGAACAAGCCGATTCACTTCACCGACTTCGAAAGTTCTGTCCGCGACATCGTCAACATCACGGCAGTAGCCGTTATCGACGCCATCGTGGACAAAAAGAAAGCTTGCCAATGAGACGTCCGTTATCAAAAACACAAATAGTATGCATTGTGCTGCTTTGGGCAGCACTTTGCTACCTTGTTCTGGTATATGCCGAACGAATTGACGGTCCTGTAATCGTAACGCTTGCACTTTCGGCAGCGTTCGTATTCCTGCCTGTCTTTCAGTCTATCAAAAAGAATAAATAATATCTTTTTATTCCATTATGCGGGATAAAACAACAAAAATGTTGGTTTATCCCGCATTTTCTTTATAAAATGTTTGCAGGTTCCAATTTTATGTTTACTTTTGCAACTGCAATCAGCAATAAAGAAGAAGTTAGTAAGCAATATATTGTTTTAGGTAACATATAGTAAAAACCAATAAAAGAAAAATAGATTATGAATGCAGCTAAGGTATTAGAAGATCTGAAAAGACGTTTTCCCAACGAACCGGAGTATCATCAGGCAGTAGAAGAGGTACTGTCGACCATCGAAGAAGAATACAACAAACATCCCGAGTTCGACAAAGCTAATCTGATCGAACGTCTTTGCATCCCCGACCGCGTATATCAGTTCCGCGTAACGTGGGTTGACGACAAAGGCAACGTACAGACAAACATGGGTTATCGCGTACAGCACAACAACGCCATTGGCCCGTACAAAGGTGGTATCCGTTTCCATGCATCAGTCAATTTGGGTATTCTGAAATTCCTTGCTTTCGAACAGACATTCAAAAACTCACTGACTACACTGCCGATGGGTGGCGGTAAAGGTGGTTCCGACTTCTCACCGCGTGGCAAGTCAAATGCTGAGGTAATGCGTTTCTGCCAGGCATTCATGTTGGAACTGTGGCGCCACATTGGTCCCGATGTAGACGTACCGGCTGGTGATATCGGTGTAGGCGGCCGCGAAGTAGGCTTCATGTTCGGCATGTACAAGAAGCTGACACGTGAATTCAGCGGCGTGCTGACAGGTAAAGGCCGCGAATTCGGTGGTTCACTGATCCGTCCCGAGGCTACCGGTTACGGTAACGTATACTTCCTGATGGAAATGCTGAAGACCAAAGGCTGGGATCTGAAAGGCAAGTCTGTCCTCATCTCAGGTTCTGGAAACGTTGCCCAATATACAGCTGAAAAAGTACTGCAACTGGGTGGTAAAGTATTGACCATGTCCGATTCTGACGGTTATGTTTACGACCCCGAAGGTATCGACCGCGAGAAACTGGATTACATCATGGAACTGAAGAACCTCTACCGTGGACGTATCCGCGAGTATGCCGAACAATATCCGGGTGTGAAGTATGTAGAAGGCGCACGTCCTTGGGGCGAAAAAGCCGACATCGCACTTCCTTCGGCCACTCAGAACGAAATTGACGGCGACGATGCACGCAAGCTGATTGCCAACGGTGTGATTGCCGTATCCGAAGGTGCCAACATGCCTTCTACTCCGGAAGCTATCCGCGTATTCCAGGAAGCCAAGATTCTGTACGCTCCGGGTAAGGCTGCCAATGCAGGTGGTGTATCGGTATCGGGTCTGGAAATGACACAGAACTCCGAACGTCTGTCATGGAGCGCCGAAGAGGTAGACGCCAAACTGCACTACATCATGGAGAACATCCACGAGAACTGCGTGAAGTATGGTACCGAACCCGACGGCTACGTGAACTACGTGAAGGGTGCCAACGTGGCAGGCTTCATGAAGGTGGCTAACGCCATGATGGCTCAAGGCATTGTATAAGAAACAAACGCAGCCATAGATACTCAATACAACTAAAGAATCTCTTCTGTCGTGCATGCACGGCAGGAGAGATTTTCTTTTATACACCTTTCATCTACTTTACATCTTATTATCAGAGAAATCGGCTAATTTTGCGCCGCATTATTCAAACAATGGACAAAAGAAACTAAAAATAACAATCCTCATGAATACAAAAGAAGTTCCGGTACTGCTGCTCACCGGTTATCTGGGCAGTGGAAAGACCACACTGGTCAACCAGATTCTGGCCAACAAACGCGGCATCAAGTTTGCCGTCATCGTCAACGACATCGGCGAAGTAAATATCGACGCCGACCTCATCCAGAAAGGCGGCGTTGTAGGCAAGAAGGACGACAGCCTGGTAGCCCTGCAAAACGGCTGCATCTGCTGTACGCTGAAGATGGACCTGGTAGAACAGATAGGCGACATACTGAAGATGCAGCGCTTCGACTACATCGTCATCGAAGCAAGCGGCATCTGCGAGCCCGAGCCTATTGCCCAGACCATCTGCTCCATACCGACGATGGGCGGCATGTATACCCGATACGGCATCTGCCGGCTGGACAGCATCGTTACCGTAGTCGACGCCCTGCGCATGCAGAGCGAGTTTGCCTGCGGCGACAACCTGACGCGCAAGCACATCGACGAGGAGGATATCGAAAACCTTATCATCCAGCAAATCGAATTCTGCAACATCATTCTGCTGAACAAGGCTTCGGAAGTGAAACCCGAAGAACTGGGACGCATCAAGCAAATCATCAAGACCCTGCAGCCGGCTGCCGAAATCATCGAATGCGACTACGGACGCATCGACCTTGACCGCATCCTCAACACCCGTATGTTCAACTTCGAACGCGTGGCTACTTCTGCCGGATGGATACGCGAGATAGAACGTCAGGCCACTCCCGAAGAAGAACGGGAAGCCCACAGCTACGGCCACCACGACCACGAGGAGCACGAGCACCATCATGATGAAGAACATGAACATCACCACGACGAGCATGAACATCACCATGACGAGGCCGACGAGCACGGACACCATCACCACCATCATCACGACCACGAAGGCGGTGAGGTGGAAGAATATGGCATCCAGACGTTTGTCTACTACCGCCGACCGGCATTCAACATCCACAAGCTCGACCAGTTCATCGCTACCCGCTGGCCCCGCAACGTCATCCGTACCAAGGGCGTGTGCTACTTCAGCCACAACCGCGACATGTCGTACCTCTTCGAACAGGCCGGCGTGCAGAAGAAGCTGACCGAAGCCGGACTGTGGTATGCCACTGCTCCCGAAGAAGACCTCATCGAACTGATGAAACAGGAACCGGGACTAATGCGCGACTGGGACGAGAAGTATGGCGACCGGATGCAAAAGCTGGTCTTCATCGGTCAGCATCTGGACAAAGAACAGCTGACGCGCGACCTGGATGCCTGTCTGGAGTAACTAACATTTTGACACTTTGTATTTCACCTGCGGCGAGAATGCGATATTTCCGGCCGCAGGTGTTTTTGTTTCCATTTTGCGAAGCGTTTTTCCGCATCCGTCTCTTCTACAACACGATAGCGAAATATTGACATTCAGAATAGAAGAAAAACAATCCGCCCGACGGAGAAAAACCATGATTTCGGTTCCGAAACACCATGTTGACGAACGCAACAAGCAATGTTGGCGAGCCAAACAAGCATTCCACAGAAGCGGAACAAGCAATCTGCGAGAGCCGAACAAGCATTCCGGAAGCAGCAGACATGCATTTTCACCTCCAAAAGACACTATTTTCGACTATTATCTGCATATATATGCAATCCAAGGAAAGTTTTCTTCCGGTTCAACTTCTATTTCGAAAGTTTCAGAAAAAGACTGTGTCAGCCAATACGGCTTAATCTTATCATTTTGAAAGGAGAACAAGTGAAGAAGGCGTTCTTCTGTCACTCCAGCTACTCAGCTTGAGAAACCGCACGATTATCCTCTTTGCACAACGCCTCGTACACCCGCGGATGGAGGAAATAACGGATGTCGCGTCCCTCAGCAATGGCTTGCCGGATAAAGGTGGAGCTGATTTCGAAAACGGGAGCCGATGTCATCCTCACCGTCGGAGGAAGTGTCTGTGGGTCGACCGGATAGCCCGGACGCGGATATATGATGAGCGGAGTAGTGGCCAGAATACGTTCCGACTCGCGCCAGCGCGGGAACAGTAGCCAGTTGTCCGACCCGATAATCAGATGAAAGACGTGCTGAGGATAAGCACGCCGAAGCTCGTCGAGCGTATGCACCGTGTACGAAGGCCGCGGCAAACGAAACTCGAAGTCGGACACCCAAAACTTAGGATAGCCCTCGACGGCAAGCTGAACCAGCTTCAGACGCAACGAGTCGTCCATCAGTTCGTCGACCTCTTTCAGCGGATTGCGGGGGCTAACCATAAACCATACCTGGTCCAGTCCCTCGTACTCGCAAAGGTAGTTGGCCAAAGCCAGATGTCCGATATGAACGGGATTGAAGGAGCCGCTGAAAATGCCGATGTTCATCTGTTTCACTGAGATTAAAGATTTAAACAAGGATGTCCGTCACGATGCCCTATTTCTTCCTGCCACCACGCAAAGTGCGCCCCACCAAAAAGGCGTTATAGCCTGTAACAAGCGCCATGAGCAACATGCATACCGTCAGTTCGTAATCCGAATAACAGTAGTAGCCCACCGCCAGACCAATCGATGCAAGGCAGAGCACAATGTTGATAACCAATAACACCTTGTTCTGTTTCGGATGCTCCGATAAGGGCGCCGGCCGGTTGCCTGAACCTCCGATATACGGCTTCATGACTGCAGGAATTGAGTGATTACTTCCAAGGCTTCGGCTTTAGCCTTCTCCAAGTCGTCGTTCACAATCACCTTGTCGAACTTCGGAGCAAACGAAAGCTCGTACTGGGCCTTTGCCACGCGGTCTTCGATTACTTCGGGCGTATCGGTGCCCCGTCCTACAAGGCGGCGACGAAGTTCTTCCACCGAAGGCGGCTGGATGAATACCGACAAGGCACGGTCGCCATAGAACTTCTTGATGTTGCATCCGCCCACAACGTCGACGTCGAACACCACGTTCTGTCCGTCGGCCAGTTGCTTTTCGACCTGTGCTTTCAGCGTGCCGTAGAAGCGGTCGTGATAAACCTCCTCGTACTCCAGAAACTCATCGTCTGCAATACGACGGCGAAACTCTTCCGGCGTCAGGAAAAAGTATTCTACACCGTCGCGTTCGGTTCCACGCGGCGGACGGCTGGTAGCCGATATGGAAAAAGCCAGATTCAGGTTCTGTGTCAGCAAATAATTGATGATGGTTGACTTGCCCGAACCCGAGGGGGCTGAAAAGATAATCAGTTTAGCCACAACGATTCTATTAAGAATTAAAATATTTAAGTAGTTAAATTAAGAAAGGAAGAATTCTTCATTCCTCATTCTTCATTTTTCATTTCCATCACATCACGTTCAGGACCTGTTCCTTGATCTGCTCCAGTTCGTCCTTCATCTGAACGACAATCTTCTGCATCTCGGCATGGTTGGACTTGCTGCCCAGCGTATTGATTTCGCGTCCCATTTCCTGAGCGATGAATCCTAGCTTCTTGCCTTGTCCGCTGCCACTTTCCAGTGTGCTGATGAAGTATTTCAAGTGATTAGCCAGACGTTGTTTCTCTTCGTTGATGTCGAGCTTTTCGATGTAGTAGATAAGTTCCTGTTCCAGACGGTTCTTGTCGTAATCCACGCTTAACGTCTTTTCCAATGCCTCCGTAATGCGGTCCTTTATTTTAGCCACCCGTTCCTTCTCGTAAGGCTCTACAGTTTCGAGCAGATGAGTAATGTTAGCTATTTTCTCACGGAATTTCTTTTCGAGGGCGGCACCTTCCTGCTTGCGGAAGTCCACCAGA
This sequence comes from Bacteroides sp. ET489, assembly GCF_030518095.1. Lineage (NCBI taxonomy): Bacteria > Pseudomonadati > Bacteroidota > Bacteroidia > Bacteroidales > Bacteroidaceae > Bacteroides > Bacteroides sp. ET489. The sequence continues at coordinate 85,332 of NZ_JAULLJ010000014.1, read as the reverse complement.
TGCCCGATGGCATCGCGTACGGCGGCAGCTACCACGCTCCACTCCTCGTCGGTCACCTCGACCGTCTCGTTCTTGGTCATCACGTCCGGCATGCGAAGCAAAGCTGCAAACCAGTCTTCGGGCTCGGGAATACCCGTCGCAGCCGATATTTCCTTTATCCGATTGTAGTAAGCCGTCACCAGTTCCTGATTGATGGGAGTAGCCAGTTGTTCGGCATCTTTCTTCTCAATCCATAAGCTGAAATCCACCTTTCCGCGCTCCAGCGTCTTGGCTATTTCGTTACGGATTTCCATCTCTTTCTCTCGGTAAAGCGGGGCAATGCGTGTAGACAAATCCATTGCCTTGCTGTTAAGCGATTTTATCTCAACGTTCACTTTTTTATCGGGCAGTTCGACTGTTGCCTTGCCATAACCCGTCATTGACTGTATCATAATGCTTCTTAAGTTTTGCGCAAAATTACACGATTATTTTAAATACTGAAAATAATCATGTATTTTTGTCTGCTGATTAAAAGATTAGAAACTATGTCATGTATCTTACATATTGAGACGTCTACTTCCGCCTGCTCGGTGGCAGTCAGCGAAGACGGACAAAACGTATTTACAAAAGAAGACCTGAACGGCCCATCTCACGCCGTTTCATTGGGAGTATTTGTCGAAGAAGCCCTGTCGTTTGCCGACAGCCATGCCATGCCGCTCGATGCGGTAGCCGTCAGCTGTGGCCCGGGCTCGTACACCGGCCTGCGCATCGGTGTGTCCATGGCCAAAGGCGTGTGCTACGGACGCGACCTGAAACTCATCGGCCTGCCTACGCTGAAGGTGCTTAGTGTCCCCGTGCTGCTCTATCACGACGAGCTGCCCGACGATGCCCTGCTGTGCCCCATGATCGACGCCCGCCGCATGGAAGTTTATGCCGCCATCTACGACCGCGCCCTCAGACCCGTGCGCGACATTGCCGCCGACATTGTGGACGAAAACTCGTACACGGAATTTCTGAACGAACATCCCGTATACTTCTTCGGCGACGGAGCCGCCAAGTGCAAGGAGAAGATAACTCATCCCAACGCGCACTTCCTTGACGACATCCGTCCGCTGGCCAGCATGATGTTTCCGCTGGCCGAAAAAGCTATAGCCGAACAGGACTTCAAGGACGTAGCCTACTTCGAACCCTTCTACCTGAAAGAGTTCGTGGCCAGCATGCCCAAAAAGTTGTTGTAAGCCAACGCCGTGAAAGAAAAAGACATTACCCAACGTCAATTATCCATTAACAAAATGCAATATAACACTCAACAGAAACGGATGCCTCTTCCCGAATACGGACGCAGCATCCAAAACATGGTAGACCACGCTCTGACCATCGAGAACCGTGCCGAGCGCCAACGCTGTGCCAACACCATCATCAACATCATGGGAGGTATGTTCCCGCACTTGCGCGACGTGCCCGACTTCAAGCACAAGCTTTGGGATCACCTGGCCATCATGTCCGACTTCAAGCTCGACATCGACTATCCTTTCGAAGTCATCCGCAAGGACAAGCTGGACAACAAACCCGAGCCCGTTCCCTACCCCAACACCAAGATACGCTACCGCCACTACGGACGCACGCTGGAAATACTGATCCAGAAAGCTTGCGAATTTCCCGAAGGCGACGAGAAGCGCAATCTGGTAGCCCTGATCTGCAACCACATGAAGAAGGACTACATGACGTGGAACAAGGACACGGTAGACGACCGCAAGATAGCCGAAGATCTTTTAGAACTGTCGAACGGAAAACTGCAAATGACCGACGACATCGTACGCCTGATGGCCGAACGCATCGAGCAGAACTACCGTCCCAACAAGGCTAATAATAACAACAACCGGAACAACAATAACAACCGGAACAATAATAAACGGAAATACTAAATACCCTGCAACACCATGGCATCATTTGTAATAGAAGGAGGTCACAGACTTTCGGGCGACATCTATCCCCAGGGAGCCAAAAACGAGGTACTGGAGATTATCTGCGCCACTCTGCTCACACCCGAGGAAATCATCGTGCACAACGTCCCCGATATTCTGGACGTCAACAATCTGATTCAACTGATGCGCGACATGGGCGTCACCGTGTCCAAGCAAGGGATAGATACTTACAGCTTCAAAGCCGAGAACGTCGACTTAGACTATCTGGAAAGCGACGCCTTTCTGAAGAAATGCTCCAGTCTGCGTGGCTCTGTCATGCTGGTAGGTCCCATGGTGGCACGATTCGGCAGAGCGTTGATTTCCAAACCCGGAGGCGACAAGATAGGACGCCGCCGACTGGACACACACTTCATCGGCATACAGAACCTGGGCGCCGACTTCACCTATAACGACAAGCGCGAAATCTTCGAGATTACCGCCCGCGAGTTGAAAGGCACCTACATGCTGCTCGACGAAGCGTCCGTCACCGGTACCGCCAACATCGTCATGGCTGCCGTGCTGGCCAAAGGCAAAACAACCATTTACAACGCAGCATGCGAGCCTTACGTACAACAGCTGTGCCGCATGCTGAACCGTATGGGGGCCAGGATAGAAGGCATTGCCTCGAACCTGCTCACCATCGAAGGCGTAGAAGAGCTGCACGGAACGGAACACACCGTACTGCCCGACATGATCGAAGTGGGCAGCTTCATCGGAATGGCTGCCATGACAGGAAGCGAACTGACCATCAAAAACGTGTCGCACCAGAATCTGGGCATTATTCCCTACAGCTTCCGTCGACTGGGCATCCAGATGGAGCAACGGGGCGACGACATCTACATTCCTGCTCAGGACAGTTACGAAATAGAATCATTCATCGACGGCTCCATCATGACCATTGCCGATGCCACGTGGCCGGGGCTTACTCCTGACCTTCTCAGTGTGATGCTTGTAGTAGCCACACAGGCCAAAGGCAGTGTGCTCATCCACCAGAAGATGTTCGAAAGCCGTTTGTTCTTTGTGGACAAACTGATAGACATGGGAGCACAAATCATCCTTTGCGACCCGCATCGGGCCGTTGTCATCGGTCACAACCACAACTTTAAGCTGCGCGGAGGCAATCTGACTTCACCCGACATCCGGGCAGGTATCGCCCTGCTGATAGCAGCCATGAGTGCCGATGGCATCAGCCGCATCCACAACATCGAACAGATAGACCGCGGCTACCAGAACATCGAAGGACGACTCAATGCACTGGGAGCACGGATAACGAGAATATAAACAATATGATCAAACGAGAAGAAGTATATAAAATAGGTATATTCAACAAGCCCCACGGCATCCACGGCGAATTGCAGTTCACCTTCAGCGACGACATCTTCGACCGTGTGGAAGCAGAATACATCATCTGCCTGTTGGACGGCATCCTCGTACCCTTCTTCATCGAAGAGTACCGCTTCCGTTCGGACACCACAGCCCTGATGAAACTCGAAGGAATCGATACCGCCGAACGGGCACGCATGTTCACCAACGTTGAGGTCTACTTCCCCATAAAACATGCCGAGCAGGTTGCGCCGGACGAACTGACGTGGAACTACTTCGTAGGGTTCCGTATGGAAGAAATACACCACGGACACTTGGGTGAAGTAACCGATGTGGATGACTCTACCCTCAACACCCTCTTCATCGTAGACCGCCAGGGAGAAGAACTGCTCATTCCTGCACAGGAAGACTTTATCGTCGACATCGACCAGCAGCATAAAGTCATTACGGTAGACTTGCCACAAGGCCTGCTGAACCTTAATGAAGCAGAAGAGGAATAAAACGAGAAAAGCCTGGTTTACAAAAAAACAATACTGAATAAACAGGATCGAATCATGATAAAGAAAAACAGGAAACGAAGAAAAGCCTTTTGGAAGGACATCAAATTCAAGTACAAACTGACCGTCATCAACGAAAATACGCTGGAAGAGGTCTTCGGCTTGCACGTGTCCAAACTGAACGGCATCTCCGTACTGCTTTCCGTACTTACTGTCCTGTTTCTGATTGCGGCCCTCATCATAGCTGCCACACCTCTGCGCAACTATTTGCCTGGTTATATGAACAGTGAGGTCCGTGCACAGGTCGTAGAAAACGCCTTGCGGGTAGACTCCCTACAGTTATTGGTCAACCAGCAGAACCTCTACATCATGAACATCCAGGACATCTTTCTGGGGAAAATCAAAGCCGACACCGTACGTTCCATGGACTCACTGGCCATTCTCCGCGAGGACTCGCTGATGGAACGCACCCAACGCGAAACCGACTTCCGCAAACAGTATGAAGAGGCCGAAAAGTACAACCTGACCAACATCACCGCTCACACCGAAGCCGATGGACTGATCTTCTACCGCCCCACCCGTGGTATGATTTCGGCCAAGTTCGATGCCGAACAGCAACACTTCGGCACCGACATTGCCGCCAATCCCGGTGAAAGCGTTTTGGCTACCCTCGACGGCACGGTCATACTGAGCACTTATACCACCGAAACAGGGTACATGATAGCCATACAACACAGCCAGGAGTTCGTTTCAATATATAAGCATTGTGGTTCGCTGCTCAAGAAAAGCGGCGATAAGGTGAAAGGCGGCGAAGCCATTGCACTGGTAGGAAATACCGGGCAATTGACTACTGGCCCACATCTGCACTTCGAGCTGTGGCACAGAGGCAGGGCCGCCGACCCGGAATTATTCATTGTATTCTAAACCGAACAACTGAAATATACATTATATATAAGTATAGAGAAATACTCAAAAAACGAATCTGAAAATGATAAAGAAACAGATTGCCATATTAGGTTCTACCGGCTCCATCGGGACGCAAGCCCTGCAAGTCATCGAAGAGCACCCCGACAAATACGAGGCCTACATACTGACGGCCAACAACCGTGTCGAGGAACTCATCGCACAGGCGCGCAAGTTTATGCCCGAAGCCGTAGTCATAGCCAACGAGTCGAAATATCCGCGACTGAAAGAAGCACTGGCCGACCTGCCTATCAAGGTATATGCCGGCGAAGAGGCTCTTTGCCAGATTGTTGCCGAAAAACCCGTTGACATGGTACTGACTGCGATGGTGGGCTATGCCGGACTGAAACCTACCATCAACGCCATCCGTGCCCGTAAAACCATCGCTTTGGCCAACAAAGAGACACTCGTCGTAGCAGGTGAACTGATCAACGACCTGGCACGCATGAACCGCACATCCATTCTTCCTGTCGACTCGGAACACTCTGCCGTATTCCAGTGTCTGGCCGGTGAAAACGGAAACGCTATCGAGAAAGTCATTCTTACCGCGTCGGGAGGCCCCTTCCGCACGTTCACTCACGAGCAACTGAAAACCGTGACTAAAGAACAGGCTCTGCATCATCCCAATTGGGAGATGGGCGCCAAGATTACCATTGATTCCGCTTCGATGATGAACAAAGGATTCGAAGTAATAGAAGCCAAATGGTTGTTCGGCGTACGCCCGGATCAGATAGAAGTAGTTGTACATCCGCAATCGGTCATTCACAGCATGGTACAGTTTGAAGACGGTGCCGTAAAAGCACAGCTCGGTATGCCCGACATGCGCCTGCCTATTCAGTACGCATTCTCCTATCCCGACCGTCTGCACGCCTCGTTCCCACGTCTGGACTTCACCAAATGTACGGAACTGACTTTCGAGCAACCCGATACCACCCGTTTCCGTAACTTGGCTTTGGCTTACGAAGCCCTGCACCGGGGTGGAAACATGCCCTGCATTGTCAATGCAGCTAACGAAGTGTGCGTAGCCGCTTTCCTACACGACCGCATCTCCTTCCTCGGCATGAGCGATGTGATTGAAAAGACCATGGAACGTGTATCTTTCATCAGCAAACCTACCTACGAAGACTATGTAGCCACCGATGCCGAAGCGCGCCGTGTAGCCGAAAGCTTCATCAATGGATAATTGAAAATTAATAATTAATAGTTGAATTTTAATAGTTGGATAAATAATGGAAACATTCTTGATTCGTGCCCTGCAACTGATTATGAGCCTTTCATTGCTCGTCGTCATACACGAAATGGGGCACTTCCTCTTTGCCCGCCTCTTCAAGACGCGAGTGGAAAAGTTCTGCCTCTTCTTCGACCCCTGGTTCACGCTGTTTAAGTTCAAACCTAAGAACAGCGAAACAGAATACGGTATCGGCTGGCTGCCTTTGGGTGGTTATGTCAAGATAGCCGGTATGATAGACGAGTCAATGGATACCGAACAGATGAAGCAACCCATGCAGCCATGGGAGTTTCGCGCCAAACCGGCATGGCAACGACTGCTCATCATGGTGGGAGGTGTGTTGTTCAACTTCCTGCTGGCCCTGTTCATCTACTCCATGATACTCTTTGCCTGGGGTGACTCTTACATTCCTGTACAGAAAGCCCCGCTCGGTATGGACTTCAACGAAACGATGCATCAGGCAGGCTTCCGCGACGGTGACGTATTAATCTCAGCCGACGGCGTACCCTTCGAGCGTATGGGTAGCGATCTGCTGACCGCTATTGTTGATGCTCGCCAGGTGACTGTATTGCGCGACGGTAAAGAAGCATCCGTCTACATCCCCGAAAACCTGATGGACCGACTGCTGGCCGACAGTACACGCTTTGCCGACTTCCGCTATCCGTTTGTTATCGACAGTGTCGTAGCCGGGCGTCCTGCCGCACTGGCCGGACTTCAACCGGGCGACAGCATCACCCAACTGGACGGACGAAACATTGCCTATTTCGACTTTAAGGAAGAAATGATGAATCGCCAAAAGGACGGACAAGCCTCACACGATATCCGTCTGACCTATGTACGTAACGGCGTTACTGATACCCTCAGCCTGACAACCGATTCACTTTACGAAATCGGAATTACGGCTGAAATGCGTACCGCACGCCTGTTGCCAGTGGTACAGAAAGAATACTCGTTCTTCTCTTCATTCCCCGCCGGAGTAGCTTTAGGTATCAACACACTGAAAGGCTACGTAGGCCAAATGAAGTATCTCTTCTCTAAGGAAGGAGCCAAACAACTGGGTGGCTTTGGAACCATCGGCAGTATCTTCCCCGCTACATGGGATTGGCATCAGTTCTGGTACATGACAGCTTTCCTCAGTATCATTCTGGCCTTTATGAACATTCTGCCTATCCCAGCCTTAGATGGTGGACACGTTCTGTTCCTGCTCTATGAGATTATTGCACGCCGTAAACCGAGCGACAAGTTCATGGAACACGCACAGATGGTGGGTATGTTCTTGCTCTTTGCCCTGCTTCTTTGGGCTAACTTCAACGACGTACTGAGATTCTTATTCTAAAAGAATCTCGTATAAAATAAAAAGAATTGCACGTATGCATGACTGAGTCATGTATACGCGCAATCCTCCCTCTTAGGTTCACCATACTTTGAAAATACATCTATTCAAACGTGGCCTTATATCTGAACAAAAAAAGTCAATAGCTATGATACACACCATTTCCTTACCTAAACAACTCTTTCTTTTTCTACTATTGATTCTTTTGGCAAACATCCGTTACAACCTGCATGCCAACGATCTACAATTCATCCCGTTGAATTCCTCATCTTTACCGACCAACGAAGTGCGGAATTTATATCAGGACAATGATGGTTACATCTGGATTTCAACCTATAACGGCTTACTGCGCTTTGATGGCTACTCTAATATAGTCTATCGCCCTAATGGTATCGACCCCACACACAATATAAACGGCTTTGTAAACATTGTATCCGAAGACAACAACCACAAGCTATGGATAGGTACAAACAACGGCTTGTACGTACTTGACAAACAAAAGGGGAATATTAAAAAGATCATCTCTCCCCTCCTCCAAGTAAGCCATATTGAGGCCTTGGAATGTACCAGCAAAGGAGAAATATGGGTAGGAGCCAATAAAGGTATTTTCAGGAAAAGGGCAGGAAGTAATACTTTTGAATTATGTGATTCACAGATTCAAGAAACAAATAGTCCGTATTTTGATGTCAAATCCATCATTGAGGACTCCAACGGAAACATATGGATAGGAACGTGGGCTCAAGGGTTACTTCGTTACGATCCGAAAAGCGACCGATTCTATACCTACAGAAACATCAACCCGTCACAATCAGCACATACCTTATTCGAAGACAACAAAGGTAATATATGGATAGGGACATGGCGACATGGCCTGATCAAAATGGAAAATCCATACGACATGGATAACTTCTTAAACACTTCAAACATGAAGAAAACCGGGAAGAAAGTCTGTGCGATAATATCATATATACAATCACACAAGACCGTAATACCGGAAAATTATGGATTGGCGCACGTAGCGGACTCAGTATTCTTGAGTCGGAAAACGGAAACGGTACATTCAGCAACTATCTGCCCAACAAAGGAAAAAATCCATTACCTTTCAATGAAGTCAATGCTTTACTATACAGCCGGGACGGACTCATGTGGATTGGTATGCTTGGAGGAGGTGTCTATACTGTAAACACCAGAAAAAAACTGTTCAACTATGACCCGATAGCTCCATTACTACAACGTTTTCCCACCAGTTCGGTACGCAGTGCTTTTCCTGCAAGCGAACAATCCATTTATATGGGAATTATGGGATACGGACTCATTGAATACAACGTTGCCGAACAAAAAGTAATACATTACAAACAACATCCCGCATTCAGTCATCTTCCCTATATATCGACCGTCAACGATATAATCCGTCTGTCCGACGGCACCTTCTGCTTTGCAACGTGGGATGACGGAATATGGTTATACAACGATAAAGAGACAAAAGTAGTCAATACGCAAACACATCCTGCTCTGACCGATGTATGCATCTATTCGTTATTGGAAGACAAACGAGGCAACCTCTGGATTGGAACACGAACCGGACTGTGTATGCTCGACCCTAAAGGAAAAATGTGGACCATAGACATGCTAATCCCCAACGAAAAACAGGCGTGGGCACAAGTTCCCGTTTTCAAAATAGTAGAAGACAAAAACTGTAATATATGGATAGCGACTCCCAACAATGGCATTTGGCGTCTGACATACGATGGAAACAAATACAGTGGGAAAATTTACGCCGCCTCGCATAACAACTCTCAATCAGTAGGTGCCATGACTATGTGTGTCGACAGCCATAACCAAATATGGGCAGGCACTAATGGAAACGGGCTTGATCTGTATGACGAGAAAACTGACCGTTTCCTGTCCGTGTTTAATGAACAATTCGAACCGGGCGATGTCGTGTTTTCAATGATTGAAGACAATTCAGAAGGACTGTGGCTGACCACCAATACCAAAATGTATCACATTAATATTAACCATATTGATGCTGCACATATTCATACCCATACCATGGAGGAAGGATTACAAGACCATATATTCAACCGTAATGCCTGTTTCAAGAAAGAAGACGGCACCTTATACTTCGGAGGTGCACGAGGACTGAACAGCTTCCGTCCGGATCAGATCAGCTACGACAACACTTCCTATCCAGTTGTTATTACCGACCTGCAAATACACAATACCTCCATCCGGCATTTACCTCAGGCAGAAGTAGAAAAAATACTCAACGCCCCATTGGATTATGCCACGCATATCGTACTACCTTACGATAAAAACAATTTCAGTCTCGACTTTTCAATACTGAGTTATATCAATCCACAACTAAACAAATACAAATATCAACTGGAAGGATACGACCCTAAATGGATTTCGACCAATGCCCGCCGTCATTTTGCCTACTACAACAATTTACCGGCCGGCGACTATATATTCAAAGTAAAAGGAGCTAATCCCAATGGGAACTGGTCGAATCAGGAACGCAGTATCCATATCACTATTCTGCCTCCACCCTGGTTGTCCTGGTGGGCTTATTGTCTGTACATTCTGCTGGCCATAGGCATATTTGTATACCTTTATATTACAATACGGAAACGTATGCTGATGAGACGTGCCATCGAAATGGGGAAATTACAACGACAAAAACTCGAAGAAGTGAACCATGCCAAACTGCAATTCTTCACCAATATTACCCATGAATTGCTTACTCCTCTTTCGGTCATACAGGCTTCGGTAGAAGAACTGAATTTGCAATATCCACGTATGAAAAGCCAGCTAAGAGGTATATCTGACAATTCCATGCGCCTCATCAGGCTTATACAACAAATTCTGGAGTTCCGGAAAGTAGAAAATGCCAAGCAACAACTGCGTGTATCCGAAGGCAACATCACCCTGTTCATCAAACGTTCAGTCATAGCTTTCACTCCGCTCGTCCGAAAAAAGAAGCTATACATCGCATTAGAAAACTTCGACACTCCCTGTACGGGTTATTTCGATTCGGACAAGCTTGACAAGATTCTCTATAACCTGTTGTCAAATGCGGCTAAATACACTCTCGAAGGAGGGACAATCACTCTAAGACAAAGTATTGATCCTAACAACCAGCGTTATACATTCAGTATAAACAACCCGGGAACACCTATTCCCGCAGAGAAAATAAATCACCTTTTCGAACGTTTTTACGAAGGAGAGTACCGTAAATTCCATACTATAGGTACCGGAATTGGATTATCGCTTACCAAAGACTTGGTCAAACTGCATCACGGTGATATCCGCGTAACCAGCACCTTGGAAGAAGGTACCACATTCACCGTAGAAATTCCTTTCGGCCGTAATGTCTTCAGCAATGAAGAAGTAGACGATTCACTAAACAACTATCTGGATGCCGAAACCGAAAATCTTGATCACGAAGAAGCAGACACTCTGGCTGATAGAGAAGATAACATTCCTTCATCGCCCAACCATAATATACATGTACTATTGGCCGAAGACAATGAAGAACTGCGGAAAAGTATGGCAAGGATATTGTCGGCACATTTCCTTATATCAGAAGCAAAAGATGGCCGGGAAGCATGGCAAATGATCGGACAAGAAAAAATAGACTTAGTAGTAACCGACATCATGATGCCCGAAATCAACGGTATAGAGCTGTGCAAACAAATAAAATCGACATTCGAGACAGCCCATATTCCCGTCATCCTGATTACTGCACGCATCAGCGATGCCGACCGTGTAGAAGGATATGAAGCCGGTGCCGACGGTTATATCTGCAAACCATTAAAGATATCAGTACTTACTGCCAAAATAAACAACTTACTTAAAAAACAAGAATTAGGTAAGAACAACGATGCACGCAAGAAACTGGTATTCGAAGCTAAAGAAGTCGATTATACACCACAAGATGAAGAATTCCTGAAAAAAGCACTGGATATTGTAAACAGTCATCTGGACGACCAGCAGTTCGATACCACAGCTTTCACCAACGAGATGGGTATGGCACGTACCACCTTCAACGAAAAAATGAAGCAACTGGCCGGAGTCACTCCTGCCGTATTCATATCGAACGTACGTTTACAAGCTGCTTTCCGACTTATACAGGAAAACAAGAAAATAAGAATATCGGAACTAGCTTATAGTGTAGGATTCAACGATCCAAAATACTTCAGTCTTTGCTTTCGCAAAAAATTCGGCATATCACCCAAAGACATGAAAAGCGAAGGAGAAAAAACGAACGAAGAATAATCATTGCTACATTTTAATACAATAACCACTTTGTACTGATTCATCCTAAGGATGATACAAGACTGCAAAGTGGCATCAAAAAGGTCGAAAAACAGCCAGAAAAGGTCAAAAAAACGCCATTCATCCTTTTCTGGCAGTTATTCGACCTTTCATTTTGCTCATTAATATACTTTTGCAACGAACAATTCATTTTAATCTTAAAAACAATATTATGAACAGTAAAATTCTAACCAAAAGCAAAGCCTTAGGATTATTACTATTAGCGCTTTGCTTCTTCATCTCCCCGATGAATCTGTTTGCAAGTACCCAACAATCCGGAAACTATCGCGTAACCGGTATCGTAAAAGACGCCACTGGTGAAAGTATCATAGGTGCCAGCGTTTTGGAAAAAGGTACTAACAATGGTATCATTACCGACATCGACGGTAACTTCTCACTTTCAGTTACTCCCAATTCTACAGTGGTTATTTCCTTTATAGGATATGCAACCCAGGAATTCGTCATCAACCAAGACAACATGCAATTAAATGTTACTCTGAAAGAAGATAGCAAAATGATCGACGAAGTAGTAGTAGTAGGTTACGGCACACAAAAAAAAGTAAACTTGACTGGTTCTGTTTCAGCCATTTCGGCCAAAGACATTCAAGACATTCCAACATCCAACACAGCCTCCCTATTGCAAGGACGTATGCCAGGTCTTATGATCAGTCAGAATGGTGGACAGGCAGGTAAGGAAGATATGGAAATCAGAGTCCGCGGTGTCGGCACGTTTGGTAACAACAATCCGATGGTACTGATTGACGGCGTGGAAGGAACACTCTCGCAAATGAGTGACATCCCTGCTGCCGATATCGAAAACATCTCCGTACTGAAAGATGCCGCCTCGGCTGCCATTTACGGTGTGCGTGCCGCCAACGGTGTCATCCTCATCACTACCAAGAGCGGTAAGGCTGGAAAAGTGACCGTTAACTATTCGGGCAACTACACTATCCAGAAAGCCATATTACCTACATATGTGGACGCTTACAACTGGGCGTTGATGAAAAACGAAACCAAACCCGGTACTTATGACGCTACTGCTTTGCAGAAACTACAAGACGGCTCCGACCCCGACCATTACGCTAACACCAACTGGTTGGACGAAGTATTCAGAGTAGCCGGTATGCACCAACACCACCTTTCTGTATCGGGCGGAAACGAGAACACGCACTACATGACTTCGATTTCTTACTCCAACCAAGAAGGTATCATGAAAAAGACCAGTGCGGAGAAATTTGCTTTCCGGTCGAACGTAGACAGTAAACTGAACCGCTTCAACTTCGGTCTGAACATATCTGGAAACAAAAACAATATCGACCAGCCCGCTTATATTTCGCCGAGCGGCGAAAGCAGTGTGATGCGTTACTTGTCGTGGTTCTCAAGGCCGACTGTGCCAGTACAATACTCCAACGGGCACTATGGCTTTGTCGATGGTTCACTGAAAGACAATGAAATGATGAAGAACCCTGTACAATATATGAACCTAGGTTACCGCAAGGACGAATCTTGGCGTTTCAACGGCAAAGCATACGCAGGTATCGATATCATTGACGGATTGAGCTTTAAAAGCAGTTTCGCATATGCATTCTACTTGAATGCTATCAAGACTTACAAGCCCAAAGATCTAGGCCGTTATGATGCAGAAGGCAACGAACTGAAGATCCCCGGACAAAACAATAACTTACAGGATTATTACTGGAGAGAATCCACTTGGACGAACGAGAATATCCTTACTTATTCCAAAAAATTCGGTCTACATAGCTTTAACGCCTTGCTGGGACACTCGCTCATCAGCTTTACACGTTCCACGACCACCGCAGGCAAAGACGGTTTCCCCACTGAAAACATTTTTGAGTTGGATGGCGGTTCCAAGAACCCGTCCGCTTCAGGGAACAGCAACGAATACCGATTGCAATCATTCTTCGGCCGCATCAACTACAGCTATGCCGACAAGTATCTGCTGGAATTGAATGTGCGTCACGATGGTTCTTCACGTATGCCCAAAAGTAACAGATACGCTACATTCCCATCGGTGTCTGCTGGATGGGTATTCACCAATGAAGAATTCATGAGCGACTACCAATGGTTATTTGGTAAGTTACGCTTCTCTTGGGGTAAGTTGGGTAATCAGGAAATCGGTAGCTACGCTTATTTGGCCAGCTTGGGGGCATCTGGTAACTACTACTTCAACCAAGGTGGCGACCCAACCACTGGTATGGTACAGACCTCCATCCCTAATGAGAACATCAAATGGGAAACAACCCGCACTATCAACGCTGCAATCGATTTAGGTTTCTTCAATAACAAGATTCAAACTACTTTCGAGTGGTTCGACAAGAAGACCTCGGATATCCTGATGCAATTGGCCATGCCTAACATCTTCTTAGGTTCGTTGGGCGCTCCCTACCAAAACGTAGGTACAGTACGCAACAGAGGTTGGGAATGGAACGTGAACTACAACGACAGCCACGGGAACTGGACTTGGTATGCAGGCTTCAACATCTCGCACGTGAAAAACAAGATTCTTTACATGGGTGGTTTGGACGAACGTATCAGCGGAAGAACCATCAACCGTGTGGGCGAGCCCATCGGCGCGTTCTATGCCTACAAAGCAATCGGTATCTACCGTACCGAAGCTGACCTGAACCGCACTAACTCCAAAGGCGAGGTCATCAAACAGCACGGCGTGATGCCCAAACTGGGCGACATCATGTATGCCAACCTGAACGACGATGACAATATCACTCCCGAAGACCGAACCATCATCGGTAACCCGTTCCCCAAATACACCTACGGTTTCACGTTGGGCGCAGGCTGGAAAGGTTTCGACATATCTACATTCTGGCAAGGTGTAGCAGGTATCTACCGCTACAACTGGGAAACGACAACAGATATCCGCGGTAACTTTACAGACAGATGGTTGGATCGCTGGTCTGAGAACAACCCCAACGGCTCCATGCCAGCACTGGGCAACACCATCAATGACCAAGACTCTTCCTTCTGGCTGGAAAACGCAAGTTACCTGCGTCTAAAGAATTTGGAATTCGGCTACACATTCGGAGAACTGCCCCGCATTGGCGTTTCCAAACTCCGTCTCTACTTCACCGGCACCAACCTGCTGACCTTTACCAAACTCAACAACTGGGATCCGGAAAAAGGCGCTGGAGATAACAGAAACGACAACTATCCCAACTCGAAAACATTCTCATTTGGTGTAAATGTAACTTTCTAACCTAAAAATAACGGACATTATGAAACTTAAATATATATATAAAGGAATATTGTTATCAGGTCTGATACTGGCTTCTACCTCTTGTTCAGACAGTTTTCTCGACTTAGACAATCCTAATCAAGTATCAAACAACTCATTTTGGCAGACAGAAAATGATGCTGTAATGGCTTTAGCCGCCTGCTACGATGCCTTACAATCAGGCAATTTCTACAACGACAACGTAGACGGATGGTGTTTTGGTTTCTTGGTACGTGAGACTTGTACCGACAATGGAGACCACACTTGGGGTGATTGGATGTTAGGAAGTACCATATCCAAAGGGACATCAGCCACAACCGACGAACAATTCTCTATGTACTGGAACGCCAACTACGAACTTATTAAGCGTTGCAACTTGCTGATATCCAAAATAGATGGGATTACCATGGACGAAAAGAAAAGGAACATAATCAAAGCCGAAGCCATTGCCTTGCGCGCTTTAGGCTATTGTAACCTGACATCAGTATTCAGGGATGTTCCTTATCTGACCGAACCCCTTACATTGGAAAATCCCGAAGCACCTAAAGAACTGAAGGCCAACATCGCCCAAAGTGTATTAAATGACCTGAAGGCCAATCTTCCCAATCTACCAAGCAAAGGTTCGGAAGAAGTTGGCAGAATGACCCGTGAGGCCGGATATGCTATCATGGGACGTATGGCACTTTTCAACCAAAAATGGGACGATGCCATTGAAGCTTATGACCAAGTAATAGGTAAAGTACAGCTGTTCAAATCGGGTGACGGTTCAAACTACGAAGCCAACTTCAGAAACTTGTTCACCGAAGCCAACGAAACTTGTGACGAAGTATTACTTAGCGTACATTATAGAGGTCCCGGACTAAAAGAAGGAAATACATTCGGTGTATGCTGGGGAGCACCCATGAACGCCATCGAAGCTTCCATGAACCTGTGCGATGATTTCTATTGCATAGACGGACTTCCCATCGACAAATCTCCTTTATTTAAGGGTAGTCTGGAAAAAGGTGGACATACTAAAGATAAACCAGACTATGCACGTTACGAAAACCGCGACCCACGCATGAAAGCTACCCTATTCCTACCGGGTATGGAGTGGAACGGTAAAAAGTTCACTAACAACCTGCCCGCCACCTCTACGGCTTGTATTCTAAAATGGTACACTCCCGAAAATACAGCCAACGAATACGACGGTAGCTTGGATTTTTACATTGTGCGTTATGCAGAAGTACTGCTCTCTATGGCTGAAGCCAAAATAGAAAAAGGGATGCCGCAAAGCGAAGTGACCCCATACATCAACGAAGTACGTGCTCGTGTAGGAATGCCGTCAGTAGAAGAAGCTGAAGGTAACAACCTGACCACCGATCAGCTAAGAGCCATTGTACGCCACGAACGTCGCGTGGAGCTGGCTTTCGAAGACTTGCGTTTTGCCGACCTCTACCGCTGGAACGACTGGGAGAATAGCATCAAGCGCATGCAACATGATAAGGAGTTCTATGGATTCGGATGCTATGACCGTCAGGTACGCGGTGCACAAGATACCGTATGGCCCATTCCACAAGGCGAAATAGATACAAACAGCCTGCTCATACAGCATGATGAATGGAAATAAGCACACAATAGGTATCATTCCATAAAACGATGAAAGACCATAAAGCTTTCATCCACAAAAGGCTGTGTCAAAATAGAAAAACAGAACATCTCGATTTCTTTTTTTGAGGCAGCCTTTCTTATATCCTGTCGTATCAACTAAAAAACAGCAGAATTATGTCTATCATATTGCAACTATCTTTGGGAATAGTATTAAGCATCGTTTCTCCTATACACAACAACCATGAACCCACAAGTGATGAGAAAATCATCTTCACAGACGAATTCGAACAAGAAGCCGCCATCCCCGATACAACTGTCTGGAGACTCTGCCAGTATGGCAACAACGCGTGGGCGCAACACTTTAAGCACGTCGATGGTTACGAGAACGTGCGAGTAGAGGACGGAGTGCTGAAACTAAAAGCCTCAAAAGAGAACGGCACCTATAAGAATGGAGGCATACGTACCCGGATAGGCTTCCCTTGCGGTACCCGCCTAGAAGTAAAGGCAAAACTGGCCAAAAGAATAAGAGGTGGATTCCCCGCCATTTGGCAAATGCCCATTAACGCACCGCAATGGCCACGCGGAGGTGAAGTAGACTTAATGGAATGGGTGCAAGGTACACCGATGGATATTTATCAGACCGTACACACGTACTTTATCAATGGCGAACAAGATTCTTCTGGCATGACCAATCCTGACCGACCTACCAACTTCGATGTAACCGACTATCATATCTATGCCGCCGAGCGTACCGAAGATGCTGTCATCTTCTACATTGACGGAAAAGAGACTTGGAGATACGCCAACCAGTATCTGCCAAAGGAACAAATGCAATATCCATTCTGTGACTATATGTACGACATCATACTGAACTTCTCATTGGGAGGAGAACTGAACGGAAACAGCACTTGGCCAGGCAAAATCCATGATGAGGACTTACCTGGTGAAATGTGGATAGATTGGGTAAGAATTACACTACTATAAATGATATTCACACATGAAAAAAGTATTTATCAAACTCTTTTGTCTCGCAACATTGCTTAGTGCCTGCAACACGTCCCCAAATTACTACATCGACCCCGTAGCCGGAAACGATGCCAACTCCGGCCGATCGGCCGACAAGGCCTGGCAAAGCCTGAAGAAAGTCAAGGAAATCACCCTTGCTCCCGGCGAACAAGTGTTGCTGAAACGGGGAGCCACCTTCAACGGGCAACTCGAAATCAACGGAAAAGGTACCCCCGCACAGCCCGTCATCGTAGGAGCCTACGGAGACGAAACACTGCCCCAACCCTGCATTGTAGGCGACGAAACCTCGCTCTATG
The DNA here is from genome assembly GCF_030518095.1 of Bacteroides sp. ET489. Taxonomy (NCBI): domain Bacteria; kingdom Pseudomonadati; phylum Bacteroidota; class Bacteroidia; order Bacteroidales; family Bacteroidaceae; genus Bacteroides; species Bacteroides sp. ET489. The sequence continues at coordinate 67,563 of NZ_JAULLJ010000014.1, read as the reverse complement.
CCGTACGTATCTTCAATTCGGAATACCTTACCATGCGCGACCTCGAAATCGTAAACACAGGCAAGCAACCCCTGCCCCTGCGTACGGGTCTGAAGATAGAATGCCGCGACTACGGCGTGGCGCGCAACATCTGCATCGACGGACTCACCATCCGCGACGTCAACGGGTCGCCCGTCAAGGAACTGGGCGGAGGCAGCGGCATCTACATCGTCAACGAAGGCGAACAGATACGTTCGTGCTTCGACAGCCTCGTCATCCAGAACTGCCACATCATGCGCTGTACGCGTAACGCCATGATCTGGAAAGGCTATTACGACCGCCGCAACTGGTTCCCCAGCAAGCATACCGTAGTGCGCTACAACCTTATCGAGGAAGTGCCCGGCGACGGTATCGTTCCCATCGGTTGCGACAGCACCCTCATCGAGTACAACGTGATGCGCAACTGCCCCGACGTACTGCCCATGACCGAAGCCGCCGCAGGTTTCTGGCCCTGGAGCTGCGACAACACCACGATTCAGTTCAACCACGTCAGCGGCCACAAGGCTCCCTGGGACGCACAGGCTTACGACTGCGATTATAACTGTACGAACACCGTCATCCAGTACAACTACAGCCACGACAACTACGGCGGTCTGGTACTGGTATGCGACTCGGGCAACGAACGCGACTACAGCCTGGGCAACCAGCGCAGCATCGTGCGCTACAACATCAGCATCGGCGACGGCATCCGGCCCAAGCCCACCCGTCAGGGTATGTTCTCACCCAGCATCCACATTGCCGGACAGGTAGAGGATACGCGCATCGAGCGCAACATCATCCACGCCAACGTCAAGCCGGGCAAGGACATCGACCGCAGCATGATCGTGTCCGACAGCTGGGATGGCTATGCTGCCCGCACCACCTTCAGCCAGAACATCTTCTACACTGCCGAGCCCTCGCGCTTCGATCTGACCAAGTCCACAGACAACACGTTCAGCGGCAACTGGTACCTGGGCAACTACACCGCCCTGCCCGACGACCCCGAAGCGAAAACCGCCTGTCAGCAGTACGAAGAACAGATACTCTCTGCCGGAAGCGACGACCGCCACGGCTTAGAGAAGCTGATGAAGCAACGCGACGTATGCGGCACTTCCTTCCTCTTCATCGACAAGGACCGCATCGAGACCTTCTTCGAACAACTGCAATAAATACGTATACCACTAGTCAGGGGCTGCATCCACTTCGGGTGCAGCCCTTATTTCGTTATTCAGTACCAACTACTTGCATTTCCCAAGGAAAAGTTATATCTTAGCTGCTGGGATGTACATCCCGCGTGCCGGGACACACATCCCAAGCCGCGAAATGTACATCCCGGCACGCGAGATGAAAGCAGCGTCAGCAGAAAGACCTATTTACCCCACGGCATACCGGCAAAGCATTCCATGAATAAGGTCGACCAACTGCCTACCCTGCATAAGTTTAATCCATCACAAGAAAGGACGAAACACCATGGCCGAATATCAGATGCAGGAACTGACCCTGCCCAACGAAGAAGGAAAGAAAGTGACCTACCCGCGCATCAAGCTGTGGGGACAAGTGGACTTGGAGTACCTGGCCCGACACATCAACTACGCCAGTAGCTTCACCCCCGGCGACATCATCGGGCTGGTGCGTGCGCTGACCGAATCCATCGCCTACGAAATGGCGCAAGGACGCTCCGTCAAGATAGACGGACTGGGCATCTTCACCCCCTCGCTCGGGCTGCGCCCGCAGGCCGAAGAGCAACGCGACCTGCGCGAAAGCGAAGGAAAGGAGTACCGCATCAGCGCCGCAAGCATCTACCTGCGCGACATCAACTTCCGCGCCGACAAGGAACTCATCCAGCAAACCGGACAAAAATGCCACCTGAGCAAGTCGGAATGGAAAGCACGCCGCTCCTCGCAGCGCTATACTGCCGAACAACGTCTGCAACTGGCTCAGGACTACTTGAAAGAGAACCCCATGCTGCGGGTAAAGGACTATTGCGCCCTGACCGGCCTGTTGCGCAATGCCGCCGCCAGCGAGCTGAAGCGATGGAGCGAAACGCCCGGCAGCGGCATCGGCCACATGGGCACAGGCAGCCACAAAGTCTACGTCCGGAAAGAAAACGGATAACCGATCATTAACCATTCACCATTAATCATTCATCACTGCATGAAAAAGACAACTGCTACCCTGGCCGCCGTCCTGCTATGCGGAGCGACGGCCCTTCAGGCCCAGTCGTGGAAGCCCCTCGAACAGAAGGCTCTACAGGATGAAGCCTACGCCCGACACGATTGCGTCAACCTGCTGGACAGCACCAGCGTCACAGTACAACCCACCGGACAAGGCTCGTTCGCCGTGTGCCGCGCCGTCAAGGTGCAGACACCTGCCGGTGCCCTGCGCCAACGCGTACTGAAGTACGACTATGACCCGCTGACAGCCGCCGCCCGCTTCCGTCGGGTCACCATCCATCATGCCGACGGCACGAAGACCGAAGTGGACGTGACGAAAACCCAGGACTATGCCGCACCCGCCCGTGCCATCTACTGGGGTGCCCGCCAGATTATGATCGAACTGGGACAACTGAAACCCGGCGACGTCATCGACTACGAGATTGACAAGAAAGGATTCACCTACGCCCTGCTGGCCGATACGCCGCAAGAGGACGACGACTCACGTTTCATCCCGCCCATGCGTGGCCAGTTCTACGACATCGTACCTTTCTGGAGCAGCGACCCGACGGTACGCAAAGTCTACCGCGTTAGCCTGCCTGCCGACAAGGACATGCAGTTCCAGTTCTACCAGGGCAGCTGCGCCTCGTCACTGCGCTACGAGGACGGACGCAAAGTCTACACCTTTGCCTCGGACGGTCTGATGCCTTTCCAGCGCGAGCCGAACATGGTGGACTTCTACGACGCTGCCCCCAAACTGATGATGTCCACCACTGCCGACTGGCGTGACAAGTCGCGCTGGTTCTACGGCGTCAACGAAGACTACGGCAGCTTCACCGCCATCCCCGAAGCCCAGCGAAAGGTGGACGAACTGATACGCGGCAAAAAGACCGACCTGGAGAAAATAGCCGTACTGACCCACTGGGTGGCCGACAACATTCGCTACGCCGGCATCACTATGGGCAAGGGCGAAGGCTTCACCCTGCACAACCTGAAAATGAACTATACCGACCGCTGCGGTGTGTGCAAGGACATTGCCGGTACGCTTATCGCCTTCCTGCGCATGGCGGGCTTCGAAGCCTATCCGGCCATGACGATGGCAGGCAGCCGCGTAGAGACCATCCCTGCCGACCACTTCAACCACTGCGTAGCCGTGGTGCGCCTGCAGGACGGCACACTGATGCCCCTCGACCCTACATGGGTACCCTTCTGCCGTGAGCTGTGGAGCAGTGCCGAACAACAGCAGAACTACCTGCCGGGCACACCCGAAGGAACCGACCTCTGCCTGACACCCGTCTCTGCCCCCGAGAATCACTACGTACGCATCAATGCCGACAACCGCCTTTCTGCCGACGGCACCCTGCGAGGCAGCTTCACCATCGAAGCCGAAGGACAGAGCGACAGCAACATACGCCGCATCTTCACCACCGGCTTCCAAAGCGAATGGCAGAACACCATGGAACGCCAACTGCTCAACGTTTCGCCCAAGGCACGTCTCCTCAGTGTAGACTACGGACGCAATCCGAAAGACTATCAGAAGGCACCCATCCGCATCACCTTCCGCTACGAAATACCCGACTATGCCATGAAAACGGACGAAGACGGAATGGTCTTCAAACTGTTTGTGATGAACAACCTCTACACGCAAGTGATGTCCTATCTGCGCATCGACATCAGTCTGGAGACACGCCAATATGGCTTCAAGGACGGCTGTTCGCGCCTGGTAGAACTGAACGAAACACTGCGCCTGCCCGACCACTACCTGCTGAAAGGAAAACAGTCGACAGAAACGACCGAAAATACAGTAGGAGCAGCCGCCAGTTTCGAGGGCAACATCAAAGGAGAGGGCAACCTCGTAACGGTAAAGACCACCCTCAAGCTAAACAAACGTGTGTACGAAGCATCCGACTGGTTCTCTTTCCGCAAAGCTGTTAATATGGCCAAGAGTTACAACCGCTACTTCGTTGCCAAAAAGAGATAATAACAATGTCCACCAATAAATCCAAGTGAATCAAATGAAAACAATCCATTTATATATAGGTGTACTTGCCCTGCTCCTGTCCGTGACCCTCACCGCGCAGGCAGCCTCCGAAGCCCGCTTCGGCAAACTGTCGAAGACCTACACCTTGCACGCCGACGGCAGTCAGGAACTCCGCGTGCAGAAAGAACTGACCCTCTATACCCACGCCGCCATGAACAGCCTCTACGGCGAAACGTTCATCGTCTACGATCCGCAATACCAGCAGCTCGAAATACACGATTCGTACACGCGGCAGAAGGATGGTACCGTCATCCGTACCCCCGACAACGCCTTTGTCGAAGTGTTGCCCTCCGCAGCCGCCAATGCTCCGGCCTACAATCGGCTGAAAGAAATGGTAGTAGTACATACCGGCCTGGAGCTGGGTGCCACCATTTATTTAGATTACTCTATCAAGAGCCGTGCCGGCTATCTACCCGAACTGGATATCTGTTGCCCGGTGAAGGAACTGTCGCCCATCGACGAGTTCACCTGCCGCATCGAAGTTCCCGAAAGCAAGACGCTGCACTATGAATTGCTGAATGCCTCCGCCCGTCCGGCAGAAGCAAACAAAGATGGCATGAAATCCGTCACCTGGAAACTGAAAAACGTAGAGCCGCGCCCCTACTCTTACCCTTCACTGCGAGGCAGTCTGGGCATGGTGCAGCAGGTAGCTTCCGGCATGATGCCTGTTATCATGGCTTCTACATGGGCAAGCTATGCCGACGCACTGAAGTCACTTGCCCAGCAGTTCACCCCCGGCGACCGCACAGTCATTGAAGCCCAACTGAACGAACTGAAGCAGGCAGCACAGCAAGACAGCACCGACCTGCGCACAGCCATCGCCACCTACATGAACAGACTGTACACCTCCAGCCAGTGCAAAGTGTCGCTGCAAGAAGCAGGATACCGCCTGCGTCCGGCATCGGAAGTCATCCGTAGTGCCTACGGTACACAGGCCGAACTGGTCAACCTGGATGTCGCCCTGCAACAGGCAGCCGGAATGAAAGCCGAAGCAGCCATCTGCGCTCTCCGCCCGTCAGAAGCAGATAACCGGGGACTTGCTTCCATCGTTTCCCTCATAGCCCAATCCGAAAATGCTCCCCAAAAAGGAGCGGCCGTACAAGGGACAGGCGAATCCCGACTACAAGACTACATGACGGTGACTACCCTGCAGGCACAGCCCCTGAAACTGGCGGTAAACACAGCTCAAGACACTCAGAAAGACGTATTGGAAGTCAATGCCGACAACTCGCAGACACTGCCCGACGGATGGCAGGTTGTCACCCTGAAACCGGTATCGGCCGCCTTACCTTTATATACATACGCTACCAATACCCGCATCCGCGAAAACATCCTGCTTCCACAAACCGTGGAAGTGACCTGCGAAACATTGGTCAAGCTGCCCGAAGGTACCACCTGGAGTCAGAAAGCCGACAAGACGCTGACCCGTCCATGTGGCAAGGTATCGTTCAGCTATAAGCAAGGATCAGAGGGAGTAACCGTGACACGAAGCCTCAGCATCACACAACAATTATTCACTCCTCAGACCTACCGCGACTTCTATGCCCTGATGGCCGAATGGCGCGACAGCAACAACCACACACTGCTGTTGAAACCAGTGAAGTAAGACGAAAAAACAAAACGAGGGCGCATCCAAAACGGACGCGCCCTCGCTATTCTCCTATATAATACAGGTAAGATTATACCAGATGTGAAATCCACTCTTCACGCTCACCCGGCAGCAAGTCGATGACAGGAATCTCGATCATCGTGTAGCAGCCCGGTTGCTGACGCATAGCTGCACGTGCCACGCAAACCAATACCTGAGCAGTCAAAGCCGGATTGTTGATACGCATGTTGAACTCGAACAGCTGGTTCTGCGTCTTGCCCGAAACACCCTTACGAGTCAGGTTCACACCGTGTCCCATGTCGAGCAGTGCGTCTACGCTGGGCACGAGTTTCACGTGTGTTTCGTCGTTCACGAAGTAAGGATCGGCCTTAATGGCAGCAGCCACCTTGTCGAAATCGTAACCTTCGTTCAGTTCGATGTATACCATACGGCGATGGATGCCCGTACCGGTAGGAATCGTCATGGACAATGCAGCCTTCACACCTTCAATGGCCTTTACGGCTACTGTGTGTCCCATACTCATGCCCGGTCCGAAGTTGGTATACGTGATGCCTTTCGGTGCAATAGCTTCGAGCAACGTACGTACTACAGAATCGCTTCCCGGATCCCATCCGGCCGAGATGATGGAAACTGTATTGTGAGCCTTGGCCTCAGCATCGAGCGTACGGCGCAGATCGGCAATGCCTGTATGGATGTCAAAGCTGTCTACTGTATGGATGCCCAGTGCCAGAATCTCTTTGGCATATTTCTCTACACTGCGGGTCGGTGTACAAAGAATGGCCACGTCCACTCCTTCCAGTTCTTTAATATCTTTCACGACAGGATAATCGTTCAATTCAGCCGGACGGTTCTCGGCACCTGCACGGCGTACAACACCGGCAATTTCGAAATCAGGCGCAGCCTGCAAAGCCTGGAGCACATAGTGCCCGATATTGCCATAACCAACGATGGCAGCTCTTACTTTTTTCATACTTTTATCCAATTTAGTTATCAGTTTTCTTTTTAGTGGGTGCAAAAATACGCATTATTCATCAAATAGCGTACAAAACGGTGCAATCTTCCATTTTCTTTTTTTCTTTATTAAGACTATTTTATAGCCAATGGATATTTCGTACATTTGCACCGGACATATAACAAACCAGACATGGCATTTGTTCCGACCCCGAAGACGAAAGAGCTTCCAAACCAACAACTCAAGAACTCATAAACTCATAAACATATGATAGAATACCTCCGAGGCGAACTTGCCGAACTTAGTCCGGCAACCGCTGTCATCGACTGCAACGGCGTAGGCTACATAGCCAGCATTTCGCTCAACACCTACTCGGCCATACAGGGCAAGAAGACATGCAAGCTCTACATCTACGAAGCCATCCGCGAAGATACCTACCAGTTATACGGCTTTGCCGACAAGCAGGAACGCGAACTCTTCCTGCTGCTGATCACCGTATCGGGCATCGGAGGCAATACGGCACGAATGATTCTCTCGGCCTTGTCGCCCACCGAACTTATCAACATCATCAGCAACGAAAATGCCAATCTGCTGAAAACAGTGAAAGGTATCGGACTGAAAACCGCCCAACGCATCATCGTAGACCTGAAAGACAAGATAAAGACCGGAGCCGTAGCAGCCGCCATGGGTGTAGAACCGGGACTTCCGCTGGCAGGCATGGCCAACAGCGAACTGCAAGAAGAAGCCGTAGCAGCCCTCACCATGCTGGGATTTGCACAGGCTGCCTCGCAAAAAGTGGTTCTGGCCATTCTGAAAGAAACGCCCGATGCTCCGGTAGAACAGGTTATCAAACTGGCACTTAAACGACTCTGACATGATGAAGACAAAGAAAATATATATGAATGACTGGCTGACAGCCAACGCCCGGAACCAGACACAGCCGGCCGACAAATGGTATGTAGACTTTGCCAACCGTCTGCTTCCCCTGATCGACAGCTCTCCTCTGTATGCCGGTCATACGTTTTACGACCTGACCAAAACAGCCATCCGGGTAAGTCTGTACTTCTACGATACCATTGCCCAGTCTGGCGGCTGGAAAGTTTTCTGTGACAAATACCGACAGCTCTACCACCAGACGTTACCTTTCTACGAGTGTACCGATTACATTGACGACGAAATCAACCTGCCCGATGTATGCCTGCTGTTATGGGACAGCCTTTCGCAACCGGCTCTCCTCCCGGACGAAGACCATCCGGAATTGCAAGCTTTCGCCGATCTTCACGCTCCTTTTCATTTCCAGAATCCTTATGACAAGGAACTGTTGGCACTGGCCGGAAAACTGTATGATGAAATGGACAGCCTGTTCGAAGAAGCACCTATTGGCGAAATACCTTCACCCGACTCGTGGATGAGGAACAGCCAAGTACTGGAAACTCCTTCGCTTACTTTACCCGAAATCACTCCCGACAGCCGGCTGACCAAGGACGTGGAACGCTGCCTGAAGTACAGCAACGGCTATCCCCTGCTTTATTTCGCCACCTACCGCGAACTGCACACCTTCCTGACTCAAGAACTGAAGTGGGAAGACCATCCCGATGGCCTGCTGGCCGACTTGAAAGACGAAAAGAACTTTGTGATCTATGCCAACGCTAAAGGCATGCTGATGGCTCCTGGTGTGGCAGCCTGCTTCTGCGATGCCCGCAATGCAGCCTACAATGCTTCGACGGCTGCTGCCGAAGCATACAAGCTGTTCTGCCTGCCCGGCCATTGTCCGTTCGACCTGTTAAAGTATGGTATACAGCACGGACTTCTGCCTGATGCCCAACTTCCCTTCCCGCAAGGAAAAGAAGTACTGCAGAACAACTGGGATTTCATAACACGATACTTTTTAGACGAATATTATGAGGGGGAATAAGAATACACATACTCGTCCGCGGCGGACCAGCAGCAAAAAAAAGCCGACAGGAAAAAGAATAGGCAAGTCGAAACCATCGAAAGCCAACAACCAGCTGAACAGAAGGGTAAAATAGGATCTGCCTGCAAGTAGCAGAAAAATAGAATACCACACACGAAACAATATAAAAGAAGTGCAAACATACTGTCATTTCCTCGACTCTGAACGGAATGGCAGCATATTTGCACTTCTTTTTTATGTGCCCTTATTTTCTAAGGATACAAGAGGGTATATCAAATTAAGGAAGCGTTTTCCTTTAGACACCCTCCTTCTCACGAAAGATTTCTTTCTTAAAGCTCGATAATTTCTTCGTTGCACACGGTCAGTTTCTCCACTCCTTCGGTAGTTACCAGCCATGAGTTCTCTATACCTAACGGACCGACACCCGGCAACACAATCTTCGGTTCCAAAGCAAATACCATGCCCGGCTCCAGCTCCTGCTTCATGCGGGGAGCGATAACAGGTGCTTCGTTTATTTCCAAACCGATGCCATGACCGATGAATTTAGCCTTCTGTCCTACTCCCATGAAATAATCGGCAAATCCGGCTTCCTCCACCATCTTGACAGCCGTATTGTACAAATCTTCGCACGCTACGCCCGGCTTCGCCATATTGGCAATGGCTTCTTGCACTTCCAGACACGTCTGGTGTGCCGCATACGCCTTTTCCGGTAATTTACCGATAGAGAATACACGACTCATATCACCCATATAGCCGTAGAAGTTACCGCCCATATCTACCATCAGGCTCTGTCCTGCCTGCAACAGTGAACCGTTTGCACCTCCCGGCAACGAAGGATCGAGTCCCTCACCACCCAAGGCAAAATCGTAGGGAGAAGGAGCAGCAGCATTGTCACCTGCCAGCAGACTACCCATAAAAATTTCCATACTCTGCCCAAACACACGGAAAATGCCCAGACAGCCTTCCAGACGCATCAACCGTTCTATCTCGATGGAAAGCTGACGGTCGGTCATGCCCGGACGATAAACAGACGATATCTGTTCGTAAGCTTTGGCATGCGCAGCTCCCGAACGACGGAAAATCTCAATCTCCATCACCGTCTTGATGCTGCGTGCCTGACGAATCAGCGACGAACCGCACGGCACAACTTCCGCTTCGGGGAAACAGGCTGCCAGCCGATTGTACTCAGTAAACGACAATTCATCGCCTTCCAACATCAGTTTTTTGGGCAAAGGCAAGCCACACTCCAGTATCAGTTCCGGCAATTGTTCGGGCTTGCGTACAGGAAGTACATGTTCTCCGGTAATGTTATTGGGGCGCTTGACAAACAGACGGGCAGGCGATTCCAGCGGCAAATACAGGTAACCGCTAACTACAGTTCCGTAGGTATATATCAGATTGACATTGCAAGCAATAAGGGCGGCATCAATTCCACGTTGAGCCATCAGTACACGTATCTTATCACGTCTTTGTTTTAATTCCGGTTGTAACATCTTTTATAATTATGATTGGTTAGCATTCTTCGTTTTCGCACACAAAGATACAATTCTCCCGTCATAATTCCATCAATCCGGAAAATGATTATATACGCCTATATAAAAAAAGTACTGCCCCATACCTTCACAGGCCGCAGGCAGCACAAACCACAAATACAAATACAACTAAACAAAGTTTCTTTATACTATTCCCTGACCCATCATGGCGTGAGCCACCTTCATGAATCCGGCGATATTTGCGCCTTTCACATAGTTGATGTAACCGTCAGGTTCTGTACCATATTTAACACATTGCTCATGTATGCCGTGCATGATAGTGTGCAGTTTCTCATCCACTTCTGCAGCACTCCAGCTCAGGTGCATGGCGTTCTGCGACATTTCCAGTCCGCTGGTAGCCACACCACCGGCATTTACAGCCTTACCCGGTGCATACATAATCTTGTTTTCGATAAAGAGGTCGATGGCTTCGGGCGTACATCCCATGTTGGATATTTCGCCTACGCAAGTCACGTTATTATCTATCAGGTGACGGGCATCTTCGCCATTCAGCTCGTTCTGTGTAGCGCAAGGCAGTGCGATGTCTACCTTCACTTCCCACGGACGTTTGCCAGCTACGAATTTTGCACCCGGGAACTGCTCGGCATACGGTTCAACGATATCATTGCCCGAAGCACGAAGTTCCAGCATATAGTCAATCTTTTCGCCACTGATGCCATCCGGATCGTAAATGTAACCGTCGGGACCGGAAATGGTAACCACCTTGGCACCCAGTTGCGTAGCTTTTGTAGCAGCACCCCAAGCCACGTTACCGAAACCGGAGATAGCTACTGTCTTACCTTTAATATCAATACCTTTCGTCTGCAGCATCTGGTTCACGAAGTACAAACCACCGAAACCTGTAGCCTCAGGACGGATCAGCGAACCGCCGAATTCCAATCCCTTACCAGTAAACGTACCGGTAAACTCACGGGTCAGCTTCTTGTACATACCGAACATATAGCCTACTTCGCGGCCACCTACGCCGATATCACCGGCAGGAACATCCATATCGGGTCCCAGATGACGCCACAATTCCAGCATAAATGCCTGGCAGAAACGCATAATTTCGGCATCGCTCTTACCACGCGGTGAGAAGTCGGAACCTCCCTTACCGCCCCCCATAGGCAGCGTAGTCAGCGCGTTCTTGAAAGTCTGCTCAAATCCTAAGAATTTCAGGATGGAAAGGTTGACGGAAGCATGGAAACGGATACCGCCTTTGTACGGACCAATGGCATTATTGAACTGTACACGGTAACCCAGATTCGTCTGAACTTCACCCTTATCGTCCACCCACGTAACACGGAACGTAAAAATCCGGTCAGGTTCAACCAATCGTTCTATAATCTTTGCTTTTTCGAACTCTGGATGCTGGTTATATATATCTTCTATAGAAAGAAGTACTTCCTTTACGGCTTGAAGATATTCAGACTCGCCGGGGTGCTTAGCCTCCAAAGAGGACATGATACGTTCGATGTTCATAATATTACTTTTTTAAAAGGTTATTGCCTCTGTTATTTATTCAAGGTCATTCGAGCAATTTGTCAACAAACAACACTGCAAATATAGGAAAACTTTTCGTATTTCCTAAATTTTAAAGCGATATTTTGATTAATAAATGATAAAATGACAAAAACTACGTATTTTATTCCTTAAAACCCATTCCCAGGTTGTACATGATGAAGCTATATATGTCTGCCTGCTCCTCCAGCACCTTGCTCATGGGCTTTCCTGCTCCGTGTCCGGCCTTGCTGTCGATGCGGATAAGGGTCGGATTCGTTCCATCATTGCAAGCCTGCAGCATTGCCGCAAACTTGAACGAGTGTGCCGGCACTACGCGGTCGTCGTGATCGGCCGTCGTAACCATAGTGGCAGGATATTTTGTACCCGGTTTCAGGTTGTGCAAGGGCGAATACCCCTTCAGGTACTCGAACATTTCTTTGCTGTCTTCGCTCGTACCGTAATCGCTTGCCCAGTTCCAGCCAATGGTGAACTTATGATAGCGAAGCATATCCATCACGCCCACTTCGGGAATGGCTACACGGAACAGATCGGGACGCTGCGTCATGCAGGCACCTACCAGCAGACCTCCGTTCGAGCCTCCCACGATGGCTATCTTGTCCTTATTGGTATAGTTGGCAGCTATCAGATACTCGGCCGCCGCAATAAAGTCGTCGAAAACATTCTGCTTCTGCATCTTTGTGCCGGCCACATGCCAGGCTTCGCCATATTCGCCGCCTCCGCGCAGGTTGACCTGCGCATAGATTCCTCCGTTCTCCAGGAAAGGAATGCGCATAGCCGAGAAGCCAGGATTCAGACTGATGTTGAAACCTCCGTAACCGTACAGGTATACCGGATTCGTACCGTTCTTTTTCAGGTCTTTCTTATATGTAAGGAACATGGGAATCTTCGTACCGTCCTTGCTGGGATAGAACACCTGTTCGGTAACGAAAGCATCGGCATCGAAATCGACCTTCGGCGCACGGAACAGTTCGTATGTATTCTTATCCATATCATATTTATAGGTAGCACCCGGAATGGTGAACGAAGTAAAGCTGAAGAAACATTCCTTGTCGTCCTTGTCGCCACTGAAGCCCACGGTTCCCAACGACGGCAGCTTGATTTCCTGCAACTGCTTGCCGTCGAGTCCGTACACATAAGCGTGGTTGGAAGCGTCTTTGTCGTAAGTCAGGAACAGCTTTCCGCCAATCACCTGTGCGCCCGACAGCACTGCTTCCGACTCGGGCACCAGTTCTGTCCAGTCTTTCAGTTCGCTCTTGGCAAGGTCGGCCACCATTATGCGGTTTTTCGGAGCTCCGTGGTTGGTGAACAGATATATTTTCCCGCCAATCACTTCCAGCGGACTATACTGATAGTCCATATCTGTAGCCATCGCCACAAAGGGAGCGTCATTCCGGCGCAGATCCTTCACGTACAAGGCATTTCCACGTCCTTCTCCGCTTTCGTACAAGAAGAGCATCGTCTCATCCTCGCTCACACTGCAAGTATAGAAGCGTTTGGGATAGGCCGGATTCTGGTACACCAGCTTGTCCTGCGACTGGGGAGTACCCAGTTTGTGATAGTATATCTTATGATTGGCATTCATGTTGGAGAACTCCTTTCCTTTCTCGGGAGCATCGTAAGCACTGTAATAGAATCCGTCGCCCTGCCATTCGGCTCCGGTAAACTTGGCCCATTCGATGTGATCGTCCAGCAGCTGTCCGCTTTCTGCATCCATCACATAAATCTCGGTCCAGTCCGAACCGCTACGCGAAATGGTATAGGCCGCATACTTTCCATTGTGTGAGAAGAAGATGCCGGTCAGTGCCACCGTACCGTCGTCCGACAGACGGTTAGGATCGAGGAACACACGTGGTTCGCCATCCAGCTTGTCCTGCACATACAATACGCTCTGATTTTGCAGACCGTCATTCTTGAAGAAATAATACTTTCCGTGTTTTTTGAACGGCGTACCTATCTTTTCGTAGTCGGACACCGCAGTCAGGCGTTTCAACAATGCCTCACGAAACGGAATCTGCAACAAGTAACCGTTTGTAACCTTATTCTGAGCTTCGACCCACGCAGCCGTTGCCGCACTGGTATCATTCTCCAGCCAACGATACGGATCGGGGACTTCCGTGCCGAAATACACATCTACCGTATCTACTTTCGCCGTTTCGGGATACACCAATTTGGATTGTTTCACACCACAAGATACTGCTGTCATACTCATAGCCAATGCTAAAATCTGGACTTGTTTCATAAAATATTTCCGTTCGTTCAGTGTTATTGGCGCAATATACGAATAAAAAATGAATATTTAAAAAACTATGGTTCGAAATATCGCGAATATTCTCCCCCGTTTTTTCCCCAGTTAGGAAATATTTTTTTCCCAGTTAGGCAGATATTTTTTCCTAACTGGGAAAAAAACGGCACCCTTAAGTATAAAAGAATAGGCAGGAAAGCACAGGAAAACACAAAAAAACAGGAAACGAAGTCATCCGTCTTTCACCCTTCACAGCAATTCATTGATTATCAGCGAGATGCGGTGAAACTTCACACAGAAAACTTTGTTTACAACAGAAAAAGCGGTGAAATCACGATGTTTCACCAGTCTCCCAAACAAGTCTTGTAAACCACTTGCACGGCTCACGAACGACACTTGTATGGCTCGCGAGCAACACTTGCACGGCTCACGAGTAACACTTGTACGACTCACGAGCTACACTTGCATAATAGCCCTCACAACTATGGACTTTAGCAACGTAAAGAGGGACTTGGGAGGCGTAAAGAGGGACTTTCGGAGAATAAGGTTTGAGATAAAATGATAGGGGAATTTTTATTGAATAAGAATGTAAAAACGGCCTTGAAACAAAAAAATAGATTACTTTTGTCTTAGCATAAATCCAATAATAAATTAAGTATGAAAAATATGAATCTGGCTGTAGTCAGAATTATTCTGCTGTTTATCTGTTTTTGCACATATACGAGCTATTCACAAGCGATAAATATATCTCATTACGTTGAATTTGCCCACACATACGGCGTCATCCGCTACTTTTCTCCCAACCCATACACTAAAGACTGGTCAGAAAGCGATTGGATGAAAGTGTGTGCGTTACTTGCACATAGGATAGAGACGCAACCACTTGAGACGGTATTCCAACCGCTTGCTCCCACTTTATACTTCTCAACCGCACCCATTTTATCAAAGAAAGACACCACAAAATCGACTACTTCTGCCCAATTCTATTATTACAGTGGATCAGGGGAATTGAAGGTACCTTTTCTCGCTAAATTGCAGATGCCCGGGCTTGCCAATTATATTCCTTATTACAAAAGACTCTCTACCGTTCTCAACCTCCAAGACTCTGTAACCGCGCCAGTGCCCAACCGATATTATAACTACGCAGTAGGCAATGAAAAATATCTAAATATCCAGCATGCACTACCCAAAGAAATGTTTGATAGCAAGACTACGCATCGGCTGCTTACCGAGGCTAAAAATTATTGGAAACATCATCAAAGTAACGACAAGATGTTATCCTCAAATCGCCGATTTATTTTCGGACTACTGTCAGACAAAGCAGTTAGAATAGCTGATTTAGCTGTCCGTTGGAATATAGTCCGCCACTTCTACCCTTATTACGAAGAGGACAATCTTGATTGGGATCATCAATTAAAAATCTATCTGCAAAAAGCCATTCAAATAGGAGAAATAGATTCTTTTGAATCACTTCTTGAATGGTACGATACAATTAACCGTTTTCTCAATCCAATAAAAGACGGACATCTTTTCGTACGCAGAGACATGAATATTTCTAATATCAAAGCAACCTATCTACCCGAATACTTTGCAGACGTTGAAACAAGGTGTGTAAATGACACGTTACTCATACGTACAGAAATCGGTGGCAAACAAACTTGGCGTATGCTCCACACTATTAACGGTAAGCCCGCTTCCATACGTTTACAAAGTTGCAAGGAAATGACAAATGCTGCAACAGAAGCACATCGAAACAAAATAGCTGTTGACAAACTATTTTCATCCTCCGTATACGATACTCCGTTTGTTATCGAAAGTAGTGGCCTTGCGGAACAAATGCATAAAGATACACTTTATACTCGATACCCTGATTTACCTGTATCCAAACATGAAAACCAGCCTATCCGGAAATACGACAATGGGTTCCTGTACATTGACGCCACTTCACACAAGCTGAACGAGAAACGCTTTTTATCAGCACTAACTCCTGATATAAAAAAACTTTGTTTCGATTTACGAGGACTACCTTCGTACCGATTCGAAGATATTTTAGCACATTTAATCTCTTCCAACGTGAAAGCTCCAGCAACGGAAGTTCCGATTAACAGTTTCCCCTTCCAACAAAAATTATCGTGGCGTGTCAATACAGAAACTCTTCAAGCCAAATTACCTCATGTTAATTTGCCGGCAGTCTTTTTGTGTGATGCAGGAACCGTCAGTTGGGGCGAAACCATTCTGATGATAGTCCGTCACTACGGATTAGGCACAATTATTGGACAAACAACAGCAGGAACCACAGGCGATATGACACAATTCGATCTACCTCTGTTCCCGTTCGCTATGACCGGTATGCGTATGCACTGCATGGATGGAGAACAACACCACGCCCAAGGCATTGTGCCCGACAAAATTATTCCCATCTATGCCAATGACTATATAACTAATTATGACAGAACTTTAAATGCAGTTTTCAATATATTAAAATAAGTTCAAAAAAACACCTACAAACAACTTCCATACCTCTACATGCATAACCATCAAAACCATACCCTGAAAGCCGGCACACGTGCTTTGCTGATGATGACTTTTTCGTCGGTAGGAGGCGTAAGCTGAAGAACCATCCGCCCGCCAAACCACAGACTGACGCCTACGACGGCTTTGTGGGCAATGATATACTGACGGTTGGCCCGGAAGAACTGACGGGGATTCAGCAACTCGGCCAATTCATCGAGCGTCTGTCGGAAAATAAAAGTCTCGGAAGACTGGAGAACTGCCTTAACCACTCCATCGCTGATGTAGAAATAAGAGATCTGGTCTACACTGACCGGCACGAAACGGTCGCCTTTCACAGGAACCAGAAAGTGAGTTTTATATCCTTCTTCCCGCTTCAGGGCGTGCATGACAGCCTGAAAATCGGTCTTCGTACTCTCCGCTTTCGCACCTCCGAGCAGCTTCAGCTTGTCGATGGCCATTTGCAGGTCGGCACTGCTGATGGGTTTCAGCAAATAAGCAATGCTATTCACGCGAAAAGCCTGCAAAGCATATTCATCGTAAGCGGTGGTAAAGATGATGGGACAGGTGATGTCAACCTGCTCGAAGATGCCGAAAGCCGACCCGTCTGCCAGGTGGATATCCATAAATACCAGTTCGGGCATGGAGTGGCTGGCAAACCACTCCAGTGTATCGGTCACACTATCCGTCTCGCCTACAATATCGAAATCGGTATCCACCTCTTGCATGGCTGCTTTCAGGTTGCGAAGGGCAGCCTTTTCGTCTTCTATAATCAGTGTCCTCATATCAGTGGCAAGGTTACTTTAAAGTCGTTGTTGCTTTCTTCGATGGTAATGTCTTTCCCGAAAAGCAGCCGATAACGTTTGGACAGATTGGCCAGTCCGATGCATGTACTGCTACTGCTTGACAGTTTGGGCTGTATACGATTCGTGACATACAGTTCATTACCATTCGCCCGGATGCTGATCGTTAACGGATTCCGCCGGCTGATTTCATTATGCTTCACCGCATTTTCCACCAGCATCTGTACTGCCATTGGCGGTACCTCCCGCTGCAACAGCTCCTGCGGGATATCTATATCGAAGTGCAGATTGTCCTCGTAGCGCATCTGCAAAAGATATATGTACGAACGTACAAAAACCATCTCTTCATTCAGAGTGACAGTATGCGACAGATTGTCGTGCAACGTATAGCGCATGACCCTCGACAGTTCCTGAAGATAATTCTGAGCCTTGTCCGGCGATTCCCGTATCAGCGAATACAACGTATTGAGCGAGTTGAAAAGCATATGCGGATTCAGCTGGCTTTTCAAAGATTCGTATTGGTTGACAAGATTTTCCGTACGCAACTGCTCGTTTTCGAGCAGCATCTTGCGGCTACGCCGGTTCTGATAATCCAGATAGCAAGTGCCCGTCACAATGCAGGCTATCAGGATGTCCCTCAACGGATGCAGGTAATGATGGAGCATGGCAGTGATGGCCGGTATGCCGAAGTGCTGGTGAGCATAAACAAAGCCTTTTCCCAACAGGTTGCATACAACCAGTGTGACCACAAAACTCACCACTACTCTTTTCCAACTCAATGCTGTAGCCAAGCTGCCGGACATCATGATTCTGACATTGATGAAAAACAACAACAGTATGGAGAAATAAGTAAACAGTATTTCGTAACAGACATTGAGCCAATGAATATCCGGGAACAGATGGCTGCCCGATACAGGATCGGACAACGCTATCAGTTCGGGCAAGTGCATGAGGAACGCCACGATAACGGAAATGGCATTCAACATCAGCAGAAACTTCTTATGGATGCGCAATAACTTCATGCGGCAAAGTTAGTGTTTTTTATCCATAATTCTGGCCGCCACATACATTCCCGGCCGGAAATCGGAATTAGTCTGCGTGATACGCGCATAGACTTTAATGGAACGGTTGACGTTGTCCACCATCTGATCTACCGAAACAAGTTCGGCTGTGAACGTTGTATCCTGCATGCCATTGACCTTGAACGAAAAGCGACTGCCGGGCAACAGTTTGTCCAGGTCTTTTTCGTAAGCCGTAAGCTGCAACATGGGGTTGCTCTTGTCAATCACATCACAGACTGGTTCGCCGGCAGCAAAATACTTGCCTGCATTGACATTCATGTTGGTTACGTAGCCGTTGCGCGGAGCACGTACTTCCAGATAGGTGCGAATACCGTCGCGAGTCACTGCTACAGTATCTGTACCCAGCAAGGCCAGTTGGGCGGCAGCAGCCTCCATACGGCTTTTCATGGACAGATAGTCGGCCTTGCTTTGCTGCATACGTTTCAACGAAGCCGATTCGCCGGAAACAAGTTTCTGCTGACGCTCGTATTCCTTCTTCAGATATTCGGTCTGGGCAGCAGCATCGAGATAGGATTGCTGAAGCTCGATAAAGTCCGGATTGGCCAAAGTCAGCAGGATTTCTCCCTTCCGTACATATTCACCCGGCAGGACACGGATGTCGTGTACCGAACCGCCCATGCTCAGCGTAACAGTCACATGACTCTGCGGAGGCATGACAATAACACCGTTGAACGACGGCGGATTGGCCACGTTGGTAGCACCGCTTATGCCGTCTACTTCGGGAGTCTGTGTGGTGTCCGAACCGGCTTGCTCTGCCATCTCTGTAGCGTTTGCCGATTCAGTCTGCTGGGCAGAGGGATTTGAACACGATGCTGCCAGCAAAGCAAGCATCAGGTAAATCATTCGTTGTTTCATCAGGTTCATCTTATTCATTTTTTCTAATGTTCGTTTTTAGTGATAAATTCTTGGACTCAGGAACCACTGTCTTATTCAGTGTAAAGTTCCAATTCTAATAAGGTAACGTTGTAGGCATAGACCGTTTCAATATACCCACGCTTGATTTCGCGGACAGTATTCAGGCTTTGAATGAATTCGCTGATATCGGTTTCATTCTCCTGAAACTTTTGGGTTGCACTTTGCTGTAAAGCTTCAGCTTCCTTGATAGCTGCCTGCTGATAATAAGTCAGACGTTCGCGCTGACGGGCAAGCAGGCTTTGCAGTTCGCTTACTTTATTGGACAGTTGCTGCCGATTGGCCTCTGCCTCCCAGCCGGCTGCCTGCATAGCGATGCGCGCCTGTCTGGCACGGCTCCGCTGAGGGAAAAAGAGAATGGGGAAAGAAGCCCCTACCATCCACGAATTAAGTCCGGTAAGCGGAGCTATCTTCTGACGGACATAACCAATGGAAAACTCAGGAAAGAAACGGCTTCGTTCAATTTTCAACAAGTCTTTTTTCTCTTGCAGCTGAGCATTGAAATAATCCAGATGACGGGTTGACAGGATACGACCCTCTGTCGGCATCTGCATAACCGACAGGGTCGTATCGGCAGGGACCAAAGGCCGATCGCTATAACAAGTCCATACAAACCGGCGTTCGGCCAGTGTCAGGTCTCCGGCTGTTTCCATCCATCGTGTATTCAGGTCGGCTGCCAGTGCTGTTATCATGTTACGTTCGGCCAGATCAATGTCTCCCTGAAGGTAACGCTGTTCACCACTGTTCCGCAACTGTTCAGCCAGTTCTTTCTGTCCATTGTACAAAGCGTTAAGGTTGAAAGCATACTGGTAGTACGCCCATGCCCGCTTTACTTCTGCAGTGATTTCTTTCTTCACCATGTCCCGATAGCTTTTTCCTTTGTTTATCTGCGTGTTGGACAATGCATTCTTGTAGAAAGGAGTCAGCAGAGAGCCAAGTGACTGCTCAATAGCCAGTTCGTTATCGTGGCGGTCGGTACCATTCAACTGTCCCCACGAATAACTGAAAGAAGTATTGCCACCATCCCAGGCTTCGCCTTTCGAAGCACGGGCACGTTCAATCTCCGACTCGGCCATCTTCAGACGCGGATGATTGCGCAAGGCTATTTCAACAGCCTGCTCCAAGGTCACCGGCTGCTGCGCTTGTACGGCAGGCACACTGATGACCAGCATGGCGATGCCAAGCATCATCCGACGAAAAGCAAGACGATTCTTCCTGCGTATGCGTCTGGCAGCGATACTGCCCACCAGGCGGTAGAATACAGGAATAATGATCAGCGTCAGTATGGTAGACACAATCAGTCCGCCTATCACAACTGTAGCCAGCGGACGCTGTACTTCGGCACCGGCCGAAGTAGCGATAGCCATCGGCACAAAGCCCAACGAAGCTACCAAACCGGTCAGGAAGACTGGGCGCAGCAAATGCGGACACCCTAAAGATATGATACGATCGGTACACATATGATATTTAGTTTGTTTGCGTATGTCGTTGAAATGATTGATCATCAGAATTCCGTTCAATACGGCCACACCAAAAAGGGCAATGAAACCGACACCGGCCGAGATACTGAAAGGCAAGCCGCGCAGCCACAAGGCTACGATACCTCCAATCAGTGAAAGCGGAACGGTGGAGAATACAACCAGCGAATAGATGACGCTGCGGAACGCGAAGAACAGCAACAGCAGGATGAGCAGCAAAGCAATAGGGATAACCACCGTCAGAGTGCTGATAGCGTTCTGCAGATTTTCAAACTGACCGCCGTATTCGAAATAATAACCGGGCTTAAGTTTCACGTTCTTTTCGAGCGCGTCGCTGATTTGGCTGACTACTTGCTGAATGTCGGCATTGCGCACATTCACACCAATGACAACCCGGCGTTTGGTAGCGTCACGATTAATCTGGAGAGGTCCGTTCACCAGTTCGATACTGGCTACTTCACTAACCGGCAACTGAATGTTATCCTTAGTACGGACAAACAGTTTGTCGATGTTCAAATCACTCACCTTTTCCTTGTCCAGACGAACAACGAGGTCGAACCTGCGCTCGTTCTCGAATACCACTCCTGCCGTCTCGCCTGCATAAGCAGTACGGATAACAGTATTCAGTTCTTCGATGTCGATACCATAACGGGCTATTTTTGCGCGGTCGTAGTGGACAAGCAACTGTGGAAGTCCCATGGCCTGTTCCACCAATACGTCGGCTGCTCCTGGAACCTGTTCCACGTAGCGGGCTGCTTCCTGAGCCTTTGCATACAATTCGGCCATGTCTTCTCCATAAAGTTTGATGGCAATATCGGCCTTGGCACCTGTCATCAGCTCGTTAAAACGAAGCTGGATAGGCTGACTGAAGTTAAATTCGGCTCCGTCAATAGAGTCCAGACACTGTTTCATCTTCTCTACCATCTCTGCACGGCTCGACGCGGAAGTCCATTCGGCAAAAGGTTTCATAACAATCATCACATCGGCATCTTCCACCGCCATCGGGTCGGTCGGAACTTCGGCCGTACCGATCTTGGCTACAACATGCTTGATTTCGGGAAAGCGTTCTTTGAGACGTTTTTCTGCTTCGAGCGAAACTTCAATGCTACGGCTCAGCGAACTACCAGCAGGCAGCGTCATCTGCATGGCAAAGTCGCCTTCGTCAAGGGTCGGGATAAATTCGGCTCCCAACTTTGTGAAAAGCAGCAACGAAAGCAACAGGGCTACAAAAGAAGCAGCAATAGTGCCCCACACATGAGCCAGACTGAAACGAAGCACACGCTGATAGATTTTATTCAGCCAGTCGAAGAAACGGTCGGCCAGTGTAGGCTTCACCGTCATGGTACGTTTCAGGAAGAGGGATGCCATCATCGGAACATAAGTTATAGAAAGAAGAAGAGCACCGATAATGCAGAACACCAGTGTCTTGGCCATCGGCGTGAAGTATTTGCCTTCGATACCGGTCAAAGTCAAGATAGGGAAGAACACGATCAGAATGATAAGTACGGCAAACGTAGCACTTCTCACCACACGGCCTGCTCCTTTTTCTACTTCCTGATCCATCTCCTGAGAAGTCAGCGTACGTCCTTTCAGTTCCCGCCCGTAAAGATGGGCCAGAATTCCTTCCAGAATAACAATGGAACCGTCTACCACGATACCGAAGTCTATCGCACCAAGACTCATAAGGTTGGCCGAGACATTAAATATACGCATCAGAATAAAAGCGAAAAGCATCGCTAGTGGAATGACCGATGCCACAATCAGGCCGGCACGCATATTGCCTAAGAAGATAATCAGTACCAGAAACACAATGATGGCACCTTCCACCAGGTTACGTATTACGGTAGAGATATTACGTTTCACCAGCTCCGAACGGTTCAGATAAGGTTCCACACTCACTCCTTCGGGCAACATCTTCTGGACTTTCTCCACCCGCTTCTCCAGTTCCTTGGTCACGACATTGGAATTGGCACCTTTCAGCATCATGGCAATACCGCCCACACACTCTCCTTCGCCATCTTTCGTCATGGCTCCAAAGCGTTTGGGAGCGCCGAACTGTACTTTACCAATGTCTCCGATGTGTACTGGTATACCGCCACGATTGGTCACAACAATCTGCTCCACATCATGCAAATCGTTGATCATACCTTCCGAACGGATATAATAGGCACGGTTTACCTTTTCTATATAACTGCCACCCGTATTCTGGTTGTTGCGGCTCAAGGCTTCGAATACCTCGCCGATAGTAATGTTGAGCGAATATAAGGCATCAGGATCTACCGCTACTTCATATTGCTTCAGATAACCACCGAAACTATTGATTTCTACAATACCGGGAATACCCGACAATTGTCTTTTCACAATCCAGTCCTGAATGGTGCGCAACTCCATGGCATCATAACGGTTTTCATACCCCGGAGCTACCTTAAGCACATACTGATATATTTCGCCCAAACCCGTCGTGATAGGCATCAGTTCGGGAGTTCCTAGTTCCGACGGAATTTCACCCGCCACCATCTGAATTTGTTCGTTAACCAGTTGCCTGGCGTCCAGCGTAGGAACATCTTCCTTGAAAACAACCGTTACAACCGACAGCCCGAAGCGGGATACCGACCGTATTTCCTCTACGTTCATGACGTTGCTCATGGCTATTTCGATAGGGAAAGTGATAAGCTGTTCCACTTCCTGCGGAGCCAGTGTAGGCGACACAGTAACAATCTGCACCTGATTGTTGGTAATATCGGGCACGGCATCAATGGGCAGCGTCAGCATGGAATATATGCCAGCCGCCAGCAAAAGCAGCGTGGTCAGCGCCACAAACAGCTTCTTTCTGATTGAAAAATGTACGATTTTTGTAAACATAAAATAAGCGACACTAAATTTATAATGATTACAAAGTTAGTGCTTATACAATCTACATTCTCCACCTCACCGTTGAAACGCCCAAAATGCAGGTTGAAATACACAATACGGGAAATGACCTTACCACAACATTCGTTCACAGTTCCCATCCCCAAACGTTTCGGAAGTGTTCAATGTCCGGAACATCGCCAGTAAACTCCATTTTTTATTACCGCCTCCTTGCATATCCCAAGAAAAAGCACGAATTTTGACGGACTAATCTATTAAATTGCAAAAACAGACATGCTCAGCAAGTTCAAACTAAACCAGCTGTACTTCAAGGACACACAGTTTGCCAACCTGATGACCAGACGTATCTTCAACGTTCTGCTGATAGCCAATCCTTACGACGCTTTCATGTTGGAAGATGACGGGCGCATCGACGAAAAGATATTCAATGAATACACCTCGCTCTCGTTGCGCTATCCGCCGCGCTTCACACAGGTCAGTACGTGCGAAGAAGCCCTGAAGCAACTGTCATCCATAACCTACGACCTCATTATCAGCATGCCGGGAACAGGCGACAACGAAGGTTTCGACGTGGCACGTAATATCAAAGGGCAATATCCCAACATCCCGATGGTGATACTGACCCCCTTCAGTCACGGCATCACCAAACGCATAGCCAACGAAGACCTCAGCCCGTTCGAATACATTTTCTGCTGGCTGGGAAATACCGACTTGCTGGTATCCATCATCAAGCTGATAGAAGACAAAATGAACCTGGAGCATGACGTCAACGAGGTAGGCGTCCAGACCATTCTGCTGGTAGAAGACGGCATCCGCTTCTATTCGTCCATACTGCCTAATCTCTATAAATTCGTGCTGAAGCAGAGTCAGGAATTCTCGACCGAAGCCCTGAATGCCCACCAACGTACCCTGCGCATGCGTGGACGACCCAAAATAGTGCTGGCACGTACTTACGAAGAAGCTATTCACATTTACGAAAAATACAAAAACAACATATTGGGTGTCATTACCGATGTCCGTTTCCCTCGCGTAGAGCGTGGCGAAAAAGACGGGCTGGCCGGTATCAAGCTTTGCGCCGCCATCCGCAAGGAAGATCCGTTTGTGCCACTCATCATCCAATCGTCCGAATCGGAGAACGTTTCGTATGCAGCCAAATACGGTGCAGCTTTCATCGACAAGAACTCCAAAAAGATGGATGTGGACCTGCGCCGCATCGTATCGGAGAACTTCGGTTTCGGCGACTTCATCTTCCGCAATCCCGACACACACGAAGAAATTGCCCGCGTAAAGAACCTGAAAGAACTGCAAAACATCATCTTTGCCGTACCTGCTGAATCGTTTCTTTACCACATCAGCCGCAACCACATCAGCCGTTGGCTCTATTCGCGTGCCATGTTCCCCATTGCCGAGTTCCTGAAACCCATCACCTGGAACAGTTTGCAGGACGTGGACGCTCACCGCAAAATCATCTTCGAGGCCATTGTAAAATACCGCAAGATGAAAAACCAGGGTGTGGTAGCCATCTTCAAGCGCGACCGCTTCGACCGCTACTCCAACTTTGCCCGCATCGGCGACGGCTCGTTAGGAGGCAAAGGTCGTGGATTGGCTTTCATCGACAACCTGGTGAAACGGCATCCCGAATTTGAAGAGTTTGACAATGCACGAGTAGCCATTCCCAAGACTGTCGTTCTGTGTACCGACGTCTTCGACGAATTTATGGAGACCAATAATCTGTATCAGGTAGCCCTGTCGGATACAGACGATGCCACCATACTGCGCTACTTCCTGAAAGCCAAACTGCCCGACCGACTGGTAGAGGACTTCTTCACCTTCTTCGACGTGGTGAAGTCGCCCATTGCCATCCGCTCGTCCTCGTTGCTCGAAGACTCACACTACCAGCCCTTTGCCGGCATCTACAATACGTACATGATTCCCTACCTGGACGATAAGTACGAAATGCTGCGTATGCTCAGCGATGCCATCAAGGGCGTATATGCGTCGGTCTACTTCCGCGACTCCAAGGCCTACATGCAGGCCACAAGCAACGTCATCGACCAGGAAAAAATGGCTGTCATCCTGCAAGAAGTTGTGGGTAACCAATATGCCGAACGATACTATCCTTCGATGTCGGGTGTAGCCCGCTCGCTGAACTACTACCCCATCGGCGACGAGAAGGCTGAAGAAGGCATCGTAAACCTGGCTCTCGGATTAGGCAAGTACATCGTGGACGGAGGATTAACCCTACGCTTCTCGCCCTATCACCCCAACCAGGTG
Organism: Bacteroides sp. ET489; assembly: GCF_030518095.1. Taxonomy (NCBI): domain Bacteria; kingdom Pseudomonadati; phylum Bacteroidota; class Bacteroidia; order Bacteroidales; family Bacteroidaceae; genus Bacteroides; species Bacteroides sp. ET489. The sequence goes on along the minus strand of NZ_JAULLJ010000014.1, from coordinate 41,646 downwards.
CTGCAGACCAGTGAAATGGAGATTGCCCTGCGCGAGACACAGACTCGGTTCTATGCCCTCGACCTGAGCAACGCCGGACACAACTTCTCCATTGACGACGGCTTCAACCTGCTGAAACTGCACGTCAAGGAGGCCGAGAAAGACGGTGCACTGAACTACATCGCTTCAACCTACGATCCGTATGACCAGATCATACGCGACGGGCTGTATCCGGGTGGACGAAAAGTCATCACCTTTGCCAACATCCTGCAACACGACGTTTTCCCACTGGCACGCATCCTGCAACTGGCTTTGAAATACGGCCAGGAAGAAATGCGCCGTCCCGTCGAAATAGAGTTTGCCGCTACCATGAGCCGCGAAAAGGATAAGACAGGTACCTTCTACCTGCTACAGATACGCCCCATTGTAGACAGCAAGGAGATGCTCGACGAAGACTTGGCCGCCATCCCTGACGACCAACTATTGTTACGCTCGAACAACTCGCTGGGACATGGCATCATGAACGAACTGTACGATGTGGTCTACGTCAAAACAGATCACTACAGCGCCTCGCACAATCCTGAAATAGCACGCGAGATAGAAAAGCTGAACCAACAATTCCTGAACGAACAGAAGAACTACATCCTTATCGGACCGGGACGCTGGGGAAGCAGCGATTCCTGGCTCGGCATCCCCGTGAAGTGGCCGCACATCAGCGCAGCCCGCATCATTGTGGAAGCCGGACTGACCAATTACCGTGTAGATCCCAGTCAGGGTACGCACTTCTTCCAGAACCTGACCTCGTTCGGTGTGGGCTACTTCACCATCAACGCCTTTATGAACGACGGCGTCTATAATCAGGACTTTCTGAACGCACAGCCTGCCGTATACGAAACGCAATACCTGAGGCACGTACGTTTCAGTCAGCCGGTTATTGCTAAAATGGATGGAAAGAGGAAACAGGGAGTCGTATTGTTGCCGTCCGATTAAAAATACAACCGCCGTCCGTCTTTTCACCGAAGCCTGTGCAGGGTAATCATCACCACCTCGGCCGGAGCGAACAGACGGATGGCGTGCTGGGAAGTACCGATGCCGTTGGTCACAATCATCGGAATGTGAGCGGAATTGTATTTCAGCCCAGTCAGGAAACGTTGGCCATAGCGCGAAGGAACCACCGGTGCATAACCGAAGAGGGTGACTTGTCCGCCATGCGTATGTCCGGCCAATATCAAGTCGGCATGGGTTACAGGCACATCCTCAGCATAGTCAGGCGTATGGGTTAGCAATATCACAAAGTCGTCGGGCGACAGAGCAAGTGTAGGCGATTGCCCGTTCTGCTTCAGGTCGAACGGATTGCACACACCGGCTACCAGTATGCGATCCTTATCCCGCTTCAACGTATCGACCTTATGCTCCAATAAACGGATGCCGCGACGTTTCATCTCGTTCACCACTTCGCTGTAACAGGCTTCGTAATCGTTGTTTCCTAATACGGCATAAGTCCCCAACGGAGTTTTGACCTGCGCCAGGGCAGCCATCAGCGGAGCCACATATTGGCAACCTTCGTGATAGTCGCCGCCCATCAGCAAGACATCAGCATGCAGGAACGAAAGTAACCGTACCAGATCAGCCAACCCCTCCTCTTTCAGCAGACTCTTGTAGTGCAGATCGGAAATGAAGGCAATCCGGCAACTGTCGAAAGCCTCTGGAACATCGCGATGAGTGAAATCGTACATCCGAACACGCTTCACCCCTTTGTACGACGACGAGACATCAAGCGTGGTAAACGTAATCTGTGTGCCCCGTTTCACGATCTCCTTCTTCCTGATCTTCAGCTTAGCCAACGAACGCGACGAACGGGCAGAACGCCCCGACATGCGGCGAATGTCCCGCAAATCGGACTGATCGAACGTAAGCACTCCCACAAGCGAGACCGGTAATCCTACCGTATCGGCTCGTAAAACGCTGTCAGCAACCACTTCGAGTGACGGTAAGGATGACACTAAATTCCGCTTCGACTTACACGACGACAGAAGCATCAACAGCAAAAGAATGGATATATAAAAGAACTTCTTATTCATAACTGGGTGCAAAAATAGGCTTTTTTGCTATCTTTGCCCGTGGAGATTCACATTTATTAGATTAGAAAGGTAGTGAAAATAAAGAGGCAGAAACAAACATACATAAATATAATGCGAATACTATCCGGCAACTTCCGGCAACCAATCATAAACAGTATAAAAGAAAGCCCATGCCTCTGTTTCCACCCATTGTTTGGTTTTAAAATCATAAAGTTTCATTTGCAAATCTATACGGAACACATCTTGCATTGTTCGTTCCATGCCCACCACACGAATTCTAGGATCTGTTTCCCCACTGTCCAATGAAATCTGAGTACCATTGTCTATTTCGGTAAAAGAGCAAAAGAGACTGATAGAATGAATTATATTAGATCCCACAGAAGTTTCAACATTCCACGACTGAACAGGAAAACAGAAACTTGCTTGAATGTGTCCGTTTCCATCAGATATCGCAGGGCTATAAGCCTCAGGAGTCTTAAAATTATACATGGGTTGCTTACCGGTAGTCAGTTCCTCATACAAATTTGTTGATGCCTTTCCATCATTATTGACGTCCAAAGCCTTATCTGTATAGAATGAAGCTATGTAATAGTTATTATCTGCGAATGGGCTAAATTTCGCTATCTTAAGAAATCCAATTCCACTAATAATTTTCCCTGGCATTGCAAAGGCAAAAGAAGCTTCCAATACGTCTAAAGCCGTAAAACGACCATTCAATCTTAAATAACAAGGAGGAAGCGTATCCTGACCTTCTACCCAATACCATTCATCCAAAATCGGGTTCTCGACAACCACAATTCCATTATCGAAAGTATAATGGCCTTTAGCACAAAGATGCGGACTATAAGTCGGAAGAGCAGACAGACTACGATAGCTAACGCTATCTGCACTTTCGAACGTAAGTGCAAAATCACCGTCGAATGCATAGGTTTTCCCAATAGGCGCACTTGTCATAACAAACGGGGTTTCATCCGTTATTACATCATTACTGACGCAAGAGAAAAAAGACAATAAAGCAAATAAAATAAACAGGTAACGAAGATTTCTTATCATGCCATTTCCATAAAATAATCAGATTATCAACCACATAACACATATTATCAACTTCTGCAAGTTTTGGTAAAGTCGAAACTTGCAGAAGTTAAAGATTATCGTCTACTTTCACAAAAAAGGAATATCAGAAACGATAACCCACCGACAACTGAAGGCCGTAATCACGCAAACTGCACATTTTATGAATACGTTTCAGCGCTTCGAAATAATCCAAAGACACGGTATAATGTTTTCCTATCACCGCTTTCAGACCAGCTACTCCCCCGTACGTCCATTTGCGCAAAGGAGATATTCCATCAGTTATTATTCGAGGATCCTCAAAAACGACGTAAGAAAAGCCATCCATCGGTTTCCATTGTGTATATATCATGGATTTTCCCTCTGCCTCCTGTTTCCCCGGATAAGCAATTGAAGAACTTCCGGCATTGAAGTTCCACATGGCATACAAGCCAATAGAAGGAATAAGGTTCAGGTTCTCTCTGATACGAAAGTTGTAGCCTACTTTTACAGGAAGCACCAAGTGATTCAGTTTGATTTCAGTATCGGGAAAAGGGAATCCTCCAAAAGTAGATCCCAACTTCATATTACTTTTTGTATTCATAAAGGTCAATCCCGAAAGCAACATCCAATGTCGCTTAAACTCATAATCGACCGTTACTCCTACTTGTCCTCCCGGTTTCATACCGCCTACCTTCTCCGACATCAATTTATGAAGCCCTTTAAAATGTGTCAGATTCATTCCGGCCTCTACGCCCCAATGAAATTCTTGAGCGAATATCAGACAAGGGAAAAACGCAACTAATAATACTGTAATAAACCTTCTCATAAACTTTATCCATTAAAAATAAATTATCTACCTATTGTGAAAGCTCCACCAAATGCCCTTGCTTTATTTAGGACAGGAAGTTCAACTTTATTTTGTGGATTACCATCAATAAGTACTTCCATATATGTGGTATTAGTAGATTCTACAAAGTGGTCAGTCCATACGTAAAAAGTTCCTTCTATTGCTCGTATATTTGGATGCAATGCTCCTATAGTATAATCAAAAGATCCTTTATGAGGATAAAAATATAAATCAAAGGGAGTGGGTCTCGAAACATCTTGTTTATGATCTCCTATTTGCATCTGATATAAGTAATACATATGAGTCGACGGAGCACTAAATTGGAAATAGACATCTCTATCGTTATCCCTTTTCCAACCATACCACATTTTTTTCTGAGTGCCAACATGAACTCTTATTGTATAATTAGATTCAAGATTAACAGAGCCAGAAACTTTCTTTGAATCAGCATAAATATTTTGAAAAGTATAAAAAGGCTCAATTCCAGGAAGTGAAGAAACAACTGTCGGTATTGCAAAAACAGCCTTATCAGCCTCGCTCATATCATTTTCCAATGAAACTGTTTTAATTTTGTCACCAATTACGACCTTATGTTCTTCGTTTATTACATACGTTGCCATATCATCACCTTCGGGTACATATAATGACAAATCTGAAGTGTCATATTGATTATTTATCAGAAATCCTTCATATTTCTTTGTATATGAATCATACAATTCTCTAAATTCTGTTTCACTATTTGCTTCACTTCCTATTATTTCCAACTCATCATCTGCAATCTCAGCTAATTGCTGTAATGAAATTAATCCATAAGATTTCACATATGACAGTCTTTCTTCATGCGTCATTTCCTTCAATTGATTCAAAAAGGATTGATAGGTAGTTTCAGAATTAAATTGTAAGGCAAGTTTATCTGCATTCAAACTCCTTGTATTTGCTCCTGTAGCAGAAATAACACCTTCATCTATATTCACCAAACGTATTAAATTGGTATTAGCACTCGGCTCGATAGTAACCAAATCCTCTTGTTGACAAGAGTACGCAACTAAACTAATAGCTGCCATAAATAAAAGTTTTTTCATGATTAACTTATTTAAATATTTAACAATTTGAAAGTTACAATATGCGAACAATTATTGTTGTCATTCTTCCGATGTTATCTCTCCTTTAATATCCACTAACGAAGAGGTTAGTTCCAAAGCATAAGGATAAGCTTGAGGAGTATATAAATACAAGGCTTTTCCTTCTTGAGAATTCACTTGATGATTCTCAATTATCACATTTCCATTACAGTCTGTCACTGTAATATTAGCATCTTGTAAAGGGAACAAAAATAAAATTTGCAGGTAGTTTTCACCCTCTGTCACTTCGATATTATAATCTATAGGGACCCGGGTAACAAGTTTGTCATTACATGAGGCAAAATTGAAACGTGTACTTTTTCTTTTAGCATACTGTGCTGCTTCGCTCATTGGTGTTACAAAAAATACCATCAAAAGAGCCATAACTAATTTTGTTTTCATTTTAGTGCTTTTTATTGATTAACGACTGCAAAGTTAATGTCCAACAATAAAAAACAGGCAAAAAATGAATCACACTACAAATGCATAAGTAACTGTTTTACAAGCAAATAAAATTTTAGAATATCACATTTCATCTATAATCTCTATTCATCCGTTCCTTAATGCGATATTTCCGCTGGGCAATAATATGTGTATCTGTATTCCCAAAGCAAAGAGCAATAGTTTGATTGGAAAGCTCCGCTTTCTCCAAACACAAATATAAAAGATCCTCTTCTGTCAATAACGAATAATGAATCTTCATGTCGGAAATAAAATCTGCAAAAAGCTCCCAAACCACTTCTTTAAGTTTCTTCTGATCGCTATTACCTAATACAAGTAGTTCTTTCTTACAGTTCACTTCTTGTGTTGAAAGTCTTAATATTTTTTTGTAAATAGCACTCTGTTTAAAAAGCCAAATACGCAGGTTTTCTTTTTCAAATGTAAGCTTTTCAATAATTGCTTCCCGTTCTTTAATTTCCAGTTTATATCTTTCATTTTCTTGCGAAAAATCAACCTGCTTTTTCTGAAGAAGAGAAATGATACGCTGGCTTTCAGCAATTGAATGCTCCAGATTTTTATACCTTTCACGAGCTTGCCGCAAATTTTGTTCGATTACTATTTTCAGTTTATTCTGCTTATTGATACGATATTGAAAAAATAAAACAAGAATCAATCCACCAAATATAAAAGCTGCAACTATGTTTTTCAAAACAGACTCGTTTTTTTGTTGTGCTCTACTAAGTTTTTCCTTAATATCATACTGATGTACTAATTGTTCAATTTTAGTTGATTGATTAGTTCTGTAAACAGAATCAACTATCTCAATAAATTGGAATAACAAATCCGTGCATTCTAAATAATTTTCCTGTTCTTCTTTTATACAACCTAAATTCAATAATATGCTAGCTTTCTCTTTCAAACTCAAACGACTACTATCCTCCAAACTCTTATTCATATAATAGGCAGCAGAATCCAAATTATCTTTCAAATAAAAGATATGTCCTATATTATTATAATGCACAGATGGTTTTTCCTTTTGGGAATGCCACAACAAAGATTGCTTGGCATAATATAAGGCAGAATCATACTGTTCTTGAGCACTATATACAGCACTCAATTTACTAGTAAAAAGATCTACCATAGCAGAATCTTTTTGCATCACACCATACTCCAAAGCCTTTCGCTGACAAAATATGGCTGAATCATTTTCTCCTATAATAGAATAATAATGACCAAGATTATACAACGCTATCGCCTTATCTTTATCCGTATAACAACAGCGATACAGTTCATCGAAAGTGTTTTTTGCTTTTTCGTACAAACGTACATTGTAGTACTCATTACCTAAAGAACTTAGCAAATGTCTCTTCGTCTCTATCTCTTCAGGATAATTCCGAATAATATCAAGGCCTTCCAACAGAAAGCCAATAGCACGTTCGCTTTGTTCCATCTCTATTTCCAAACGGCCTTTATAAAGCAAAGTGATGGCACGTTCCTTCTGGTCGCTGTCATAATAATCCAAAGCAAGATCCAACAGTGAGTCGCAAGGAAGCAGGGACTTTTCGCACTTATCTGTGGCACGAGCCAGCAATAGCGCATAATACGCACTTTCCGATGCAGACAAATTACATGTATCAGCCAACGTCTCCAACAGATAAAGGGCACTATCGGGACGTTCGGCCAGCAATGAATCGGCTTGTCGGAAAATTGTTTCCAAATGTTTGTCAGGGCTACATGCCCAAAAAGAAAACAACAGCAAATACAAAATCAGATTTTGTTTTTTCATCGTTATTCATGTATGTTGTTCGGCACTTCAAAAGTACAGCATTTTCCATCCAGATTTTAGCCTTCTACCATCAATTAACAGGAGTTTTGGCTTTTTACTCCTTTTTTTCGTTAACTTTGCAAATATACTTCTATTATTAGAAAGCCATGAAAGAGATTAAGCAAAATTCACTACGGGCATGGGTGCTTGCCGCCCGTCCCAAGACCTTGACTGCCGCCCTCATCCCCGTACTGCTGGGTAGCGCACTTGCTTTCAGCGACGGGTGTTTTCAGGAAATACCGGCCCTGCTGTGTGCCTTTTTTGCCTGCTTCATGCAAATTGCCGCCAACTTCATCAACGACCTGTTCGACTTCCGCAAAGGCAGCGACCGCGAAGACCGGCTCGGTCCCGAACGTGCCTGTGCCCAAGGCTGGATTACGCCGTCGGCCATGAAGACCGGAATCGGCCTGACACTGCTGATTGCCTCGCTGACCGGCTTGAGCCTGCTGTTCTACCTCTGGGGAAAACTGCCACATGGTGGCTGGGAACTGATTCTGGTGGGTGTACTGTGCATACTGTTCGCATTCCTATACACCACCTACCTTTCTTATCGGGGCTGGGGCGACCTGCTGGTGCTGATCTTTTTCGGTTTTGTTCCCGTAGGAGGTACTTACTACGTACAAAGCGGCACACTGAATGCCGATGTGCTAGTGCTCTCCATCGTCTGCGGACTGGTGGTTGATACCCTGCTCATACTGAACAACTACCGCGACCGCGAACAAGATGCACGTAGCGGAAAGCGCACACTGGTAGTCCGCTTCGGCGAAAAGTTCGGCAGCCAGTTGTATCTGGGTTGCGGCATCCTGGCCGTATTGCTCTGTCTGTGGTTCCTCTACACCGGTCACCTGACATTACTCGAATTTATCTGGGCTCCCTGCGTTTACTTCTACCTGCATGCACTGACGTGGCGGAAGATGGTTGCCATACACAGCGGCAAAAAGCTGAACAGCATACTGGGAGAAACTTCGCGCAACATGTTGTTTATGGGGTTGCTGCTGAGCGTAGCGCTCTGTCAATGACAGATGCAACTTTCATAACCTCCTGAACCGCATCAAAGTATACTAAATCTCAAACTTAAACGTATTGTATAAACTGTATAAAACCTAAAATGAACAAACTGAACGGATTTCTTTACGGAATCATCTCGTCGGCATCATTCGGTCTGATCCCGCTTTTCGCCATTCCGGCCATGCAACACGGCATGGACTTTATGAACGTGATAACTTACAGATTCCTTTTCGCCACCATCGCTTTAGCCATCCTTCTCAAAGTGAGGAAAGTATCTTTCGCCATTGAAAAGTCCGACTTACCTACCCTGCTGCTACTTTCGGTCTTCTACATCGTTTCGTCAGTCTTTCTACTTTGGGGCTACAAGTTCATGCCGTCGGGAATAGCTACCACCATCCACTTCATGTATCCTGTCATCACAACCCTGGTTATGATGCTTCTCTTCCACGAAAAAAACTCGCTGAGCCGCACGCTGGCCATCCTTATGGCAATAGCCGGAGTATATGCTTTATCGTATACCGACTCGCAAGGCGAAACCAATCTTGTCGGAATCATCATCGTATTATTGTCGGCCGTAGGCTATGCACTTTATCTGGTGACCGTCGGACAACGGAAAAACAAAGAACTGAAAGGCCTGCGACTTACCTTCTACGTATTCTTTTTCAGCACGCTGATGCTTATAACCGGAATGCTTACCACAGGCAGCCTGCATTTGATACCCGACATCCCGACCTTCGGCAATCTGCTGCTTCTGGCCATTATTCCTACCATCGTATCCAACCTGACACTCATCGAAGCCATCAAATACATTGGAGCAACACAAACTTCGGTACTGGGAGCTATGGAACCTGTAACGGCTGTCATTGTTGGCATCACAGTATTTGGAGAGGCTTTCACACTTCCCATTGCCATTGGAATCGTACTTATTATTGCAGCTGTCACCATCATCATCCTAAAAAGATGACAACAACCGAAACGGAGGTGTATCGTACCCGTTTCTTCCACACTTGCACCGCTCAAAACAAACACTTGCACGGCTCATGAGCCACACTTGTACGGCTCGCGAGCCGTGCAAGTGTGGAAGAAAGGTACTTTTTGGCAGGAACAACGCTTGCACGGTTGGCACATACGGATGCACAGAAAAGCCCGCAACCGAAAAGCATCTAAATAAAAAATGGAAAACAGAGAACCGCATCGGCCGTCCTCCGTTTTCCATTATTTGTCTATATGCACATCTCCTTACGCTATATGCTCAGCGCTTACCGTACATCCGTTCGTAGTAATTCTGATAGTCGCCGCTGGTTACTTCTTCAACCCAAGCCTGATTGTTCAGATACCATTCGATGGTCTTCACAATACCGACTTCGAACTTCGTTTCAGGATACCAGCCCAAAGCGTTGGTAATCTTGGTGGGGTCGATGGCGTAACGCTGGTCGTGCCCCAGACGGTCCTTGACAAAAGTAATCAAGTCTTCGTTGATCCAGCTGATATCAATCTGACCGTCGGCGCCTTTCACCTGTTTCTTCAATACCTGGCGGTATTCGGGCTTCTCGGTCATCAGGCGATGAATGGTGGCGATGGTCAGCTTCACAATCTCCAGATTGGTCTTCTCGTTATGACCGCCTACGTTGTAAACTTCGCCTTCTGCACCTTCGCGCACCACAAGGTCGATGGCCTTGCAATGGTCTTCCACGTAGAGCCAGTCGCGTACGTTGCTTCCGTCGCCATAAACAGGCAGCTTCTTGCCTTCAAGGATATTCTTGATAATCAGCGGAATCAGTTTCTCGGGGAAGTGATACGGACCGTAGTTATTGGAGCAGCGAGTGATAGTCACCGGCATCTTATAAGTATCGTGATAAGCCATTACCACCATATCGGCACTGGTCTTGCTGGCACTGTACGGGCTGTGCGGACAGAGCGGGGTAGTCTCGGTGAAATAACCTTCGGCACCCAACGAACCATATACCTCGTCAGTCGATACCTGATGATAGCGCACGCCTTTGCGCCAAGTAGGATAGCCAAACTCGTCCTTGCCAGTCACCCAAGCACGGCGGGCAGCATCCAACAGGTTCTGCGTACCCAGAATGTTGGTTTGCAGGAACAACTGCGGATTTTCGATACTACGGTCCACGTGGCTCTCGGCAGCGAAGTTCACTACATAGTCGAATTTGTATTCGGCAAACAGACGGTCGGCCAACTGGCGGTCGCAAATGTCGCCTTTCACAAAGAAGCAGCGTTCGTTGTCGATGTCAGCTGCAATGGTACCTAAGTTTCCAGCATAAGTCAACGCATCCAGAATGACCACTTTGATGTCGTTGTGCTTAGCCAGAATATATTTAATGTAATTTGCTCCGATAAACCCGGCAGCACCGGTTACAAGATATGTCTTCATTTGATGAATGAAAAATTAATAATGAATATTAAGTATTTAGTTCCTTAGCTTTTGAGTCTGTAAGTCCACAAGTTACTGTTTTACCTTACTCCATAGACCTACGCACTTACCAACTCCCCCTCTCCTTGGAAGAGGGGACAGGGGTGAGGCATTATTTATGCGACTCTGCCAGTTCCATCAGGTATTTGCCGTACTCCGTTTTGCCCAGCTGCTCGCCCAGATGATAAAGCTGGTCTACATCAATCCAGCCCTTACGCCATGCAATCTCCTCGATGCAGCTTACGCGGAAGCCCTGACGGTTCTGAATGGTAGCAACAAAGTTGCTTGCTTCGAGCAGGCTGTCGCAATTGCCGGTATCGAGCCAGGCAAAACCGCGTCCGAAGAGTTCCACACGTAACGTACCTTCTTCAAGGTAGAGGCGGTTCAAATCGGTAATCTCGTATTCGCCACGGGCCGAAGGCTTCAGGCTCGCCGCTTTCTCGGTAACGGTAGCGTCGTAAAAGTAAAGACCGGGAACGGCATAGTTGCTTTTGGGCACTGCCGGCTTTTCTTCGAGAGAAATCGCTTTGCCGTCGGCATCGAACTCGACCACCCCATACGCACGCGGATCTTTCACATAATAACCGAAGATGCAGGCACCCTTCTCAATGGAAGCAGCACGCTTCAGCATGGCCGAAAAGCCCTGACCATAGAACATGTTATCGCCCAGAATCAGGCAGCCCGGTTCGCCGTTCAGGAAATCGGCTCCCAGCACAAAAGCCTGTGCCAGTCCGTTGGGCTGCTCCTGTATCTTATAAGAAAAGGACATTCCCAGTTCCTCGCCTGTACCCAGCAAGTCGCGGAACATCGGCAAATCGCGCGGAGTAGAAATAATCAGTACCTCACGAATACCGGCTAACATCAATGTAGAGAGAGGATAGTAGATCATAGGTTTGTCATAAACAGGCATAATCTGCTTGGAAATGGCCTTTGACAACGGATAAAGACGAGTGGCACTGCCACCGGCAAGAATAATTCCTTTCATATTTCAGTTCTTAGGTTTTATAAATATCAACGGGAGAATAAAATAAGAAGGAGGACAAAGCCCCACGGCTCTTGGTGCTATTCAAGACGCAAAGGTAACGAAATTTAGTTGGAGGACAAAATTAAAAGATTAAAAAATTCGACCATCTAATAATGGATTACGGCAGAAGAAAGATAGAATAAATCATGCTTTTTTTGTTAAAATCCACTTCAATCCTCAAAAGTGTGTTATAAAACACAAGTTTTCCTACAGAAGATTTGCAGATTCCAGAAAAGGCCGTACCTTTGCAATGTGTTTTTCATAGTATTAGATTTAAGGTTAACAAAGGTTGGAGTACAGCGGTACTCCTTTTTTTATGCCCATACCCGAAGGCAGACACACTGTACATACCGCCATCCCTCTACTTCCGGTCTGCCAGTTCGATGACTTCCAAATCCCTGAATGTACCACTGTCTATCACAAAACGCACCAACGTACGCACTTTGTGAAACCCGCTGATTCCTGCCGCTCCCGGATTGATGTGGAGCAGGTCGAGCGTCTTGTCATACTTCACTTTCAGAATATGCGAATGCCCGCTGACGAACAGTTTGGGTGGATGCACCAGTATGCTGCCCCGTATGGAAGGATCGTACTTGCCGGGGTAACCGCCGATGTGCTTCATCAGCACTTCCGCTCCCTCGACCGTAAAGCGCAATGTCTGCGGATAAAGCCGACGGATGTCCTGCCCGTCAATGTTTCCATACACAGCCCGGAAGGGACGGAAAGCAGCCAATTTCTGTGCTACTTCCAACGAACCGATGTCGCCGGCATGCCAGATTTCGTCACACGGCTCAAAGTACTGCAGATACCGCTCATCCCAATAAGCATGGGTATCCGATAATAAACCTATTTTCACCATAGTTTCTTTGTTTATTAGACAAAGGTAGCTATTTTTGTATAAAACTTAAAGCTCATGGAAAACAGATATTTCAAGCGCGACATCAGTTGGCTGTCATTCAACTATCGCGTACTGCTCGAAGCCGACGACGACAGTCTGCCTCTCTACGAACGCATCAATTTCATTTCCATCTATTCGTCCAACCTGGAAGAGTTCTACAAAATACGTGTGGCCGACCACAAAGCCATTGCCTCCGGAGTCACCCTAAGCGACGAAGAGAGCAAACAGTCGGCAGCCGAATTAGTAGAAGAAATCAACCGGGAAGTCAACCGCCAATTAGAAGAACGTATCCGCATCTATGAAAAAAAGATTCTGCCCGCACTGAAGAAGAACCACATCATATTCTACCAAAGCCGCAACGTAGAGCCTTTCCACCAAGACTTCGTACGCCGCTTCTTCCGCGAAGAGATATTCCCCTACCTGGCTCCGGTGCCCGTAAGCAAAGACAAAGTCATCTCCTTCCTGCGCGACAACCGCCTGTATCTGGCCGTCCGCCTGTTTCCCAAGCACGCCCCTGCCCAACCCGAATATTTCGTTATGAAGCTGCCCTACAGCAAGGTGCCACGCTTCATCGAACTGCCACGCCAGGGCAACGACTATTACCTGATGTTCATCGAAGACATCATCAAGGCGAACATCGACACCATCTTCCCCGGCTACAACGTAGACAGCAGCTACTGCATCAAGATATCACGCGATGCCGACATCCTGATAGACGATACGGCCAATACGTCGGAAATCATCGAACAGGTGAAGACCAAGATAAAAAAACGCAAGATAGGTGCCGTATGCCGTTTCGTCTACGACCGTGCCATGCCGCAGGATTTTCTGGACTTTCTGGTAGACGCCTACCGCATCGACCGGAACGAACTGGTGCCGGGCGACAAGCATCTGAATATGGAAGACCTGAACCACCTGCCCAACCCCAACAGGAAACTGCTTCCCATCCGAAAGCCTCAGCCCATGAAGCTGACCTGTCTGGACGAGCGTGAATCCATCTTCCACTATATTGAGAAGAAAGACCTGCTGCTGCACTACCCCTATCATGCTTTCGACCACTTCATCCATTTTCTGTACGAAGCCGTTCACGAACCGACCGTACGCGAAATCATGGTGACGCAATACCGCGTAGCAGAAAACTCCAACGTCATCAACACCCTGATAGCCGCGGCACAGAACGGGAAGAAAGTCACCGTCTTCGTTGAACTGAAAGCCCGTTTCGACGAAGAGAACAACCTGGCTACGGCCGAAATGATGCAGAATGCCGGCATCAACATCATCTACAGCATACCCAAACTGAAAGTACACGCCAAAGTGGCCCTTGTGTTGAGACGCGACCGCCAGGGGCACAAAATGACAAGCTATGCCTACATCAGCACAGGCAACTTCAACGAAAAGACCGCTACCCTATATGCCGACAGCGGCCTGTTCACCTGCAATCCACGGCTGGTCAACGACCTGCATAACCTGTTCCGCACCTTGCAAAGAAAAAAACAGAACCCTAAATTCAGCCTGCTGCTTGTAGCACAGTTCAACCTCATCCCCGAACTGAACCGGCTCATCGACCACGAAATAGAACTGGCCAAGCGCGGAAAAGGAGGCCGCATCATTCTGAAGATGAACGCCCTACAGGACCCCACTATGATAGAACGCCTGTACGAGGCCTCGCAAGCCGGCGTCGAGATAGACCTCATTGTGCGCGGCATCTGCTGCCTCATCCCCGGACAGGAATACAGCCGCAACATACGCATCACCCGTATCGTCGACACCTTCCTGGAACATGCCCGCATCTGGTACTTCGGCAACGGCGGAAAACCCAAGCTGTTCCTGGGGTCGCCCGACTGGATGCGCCGCAACCTGTACCGGCGCATCGAAGCCGTCACTCCGGTTCTGGATCCCGACCTGAAACAGGAACTGGCAGACATGCTATCCATACAACTGTCGGACAAACGAAAGGCCTGTTTCGTCGACGACAAACTGCGCAACTGCTGGAAGTCGCCCCACCCGCAAAAAGAGAAAATACGTTCGCAATACACCTTTTACGAGTACCTGAAAAGCAAATTGTAACACGGTTGTAATATGTATGACATTTCCATGCAACAAAAATGCTGTTCCTTTGCAGCCAAATAAAATACAATAGTTCATGGAAACAATTTATCTGTGTATCGTCATCTTCCTGTTCGTCCTTGCGGTATTCGACCTTATCGTGGGAGTCAGCAATGATGCAGTCAATTTTCTTCAGTCGGCCGTAGGAGCCAAAGCAGCTTCGTTCAAGACAGTCCTGTTCATTGCTGCTATCGGAGTCTTTATCGGCGCCTCACTCAGTAACGGCATGATGGACATTGCCCGGCACGGTATCTACCAGCCGGAACATTTCTATTTCGCCGAAATCATGTGTATCCTGCTGGCGGTCATGCTGACCGATGTCGTACTGCTGGATGTATTCAACAGCATGGGTCTCCCCACTTCTACCACGGTATCGATGGTATTCGAGCTGTTGGGAGGTACATTCGCACTGGCTCTTATCAAAGTCTACAGTGATGACTCACTCGATCTGGGAGACCTCATCAACACAGACAAGGCCCTGTCCGTCATCATGGCCATCTTCGTATCTGTGGCCATCGCGTTCTTCTTCGGTATGCTGGTACAGTGGCTGGCACGTATCATTTTCTCCTTCAACTACAAAAAGCACATGAAGTACAGCATTGCGCTGTTCGGCGGTGTAGCTGCCACTTCCATCATCTACTTCATGCTGATAAAGGGTCTGAAGGACAGTTCGTTCATGACATCCGAATACAAACACTGGATACAGGAGAACACCGGAATGCTGATCGTAGCGTTCTTCGTATTCTTCACCATCCTGATGCAGATTCTGCACTGGTGTAAAGTCAATATATTTAAGGTAGTGGTGCTGCTGGGAACATTTGCACTGGCACTGGCTTTTGCCGGTAACGACCTGGTGAACTTCATCGGTGTGCCTCTGGCCGGTTATTCTTCCTTTATGGATTATACGGCCAACGGTGCGGGAGCCGGAGCCGACGGCTTCCTGATGACTTCTTTGCTCGGTCCGGCCAAAACACCCTGGTACTTCCTCTTTGCAGCCGGAGCCATCATGGTCTATGCGCTTTGCACCTCTAAGAAAGCACACAATGTAATCAAGACTTCTGTCGACCTGTCCCGTCAGGACGAAGGAGAAGAAAGTTTCGGTAGTACTCCGATAGCCCGTACATTGGTACGTTTCAGCCTGGTATTGTCCAACGGAGTGTCGAAGATTGTTCCCGAAAGCACCAAACGCTGGATTGACACCCGCTTCCAGAAAGACGAAGCCATCATTGCCGACGGTGCTGCTTTCGACTTGGTACGTGCTGCCGTCAATCTGGTACTTGCCGGTCTGCTGATCGCCTTGGGTACTTCATTGAAGCTGCCTCTCTCTACTACCTACGTTACTTTCATGGTGGCTATGGGTACTTCGCTTGCCGACCGTGCCTGGGGACGTGATTCTGCCGTATTCCGTATCACCGGCGTACTGAGCGTCATTGGTGGCTGGTTCATCACGGCTGGTGCAGCCTTCACCATCTGTTTCTTTGTAGCCCTCCTGATTCACTTCGGCGGAACAATTGCCATCGTTGCACTGATTGCACTGGCCGTATTCATGCTGATCCGCAGCCAGGTAATGTACAAGAAGCGCAAAGCAAAAGAACAGGTTAACGAAACCCTGAAGCAGTTGCTCCAAAGCTCGGACAATGCCGAAATCATCGAACTGCTCCGCAAGCATACCCGTCAGGAACTGACCAAGGTACTGGAGTTTACCGAAGAGAACTACGAACGTACAGTCACTTCCTTCCTGCACGAGAATCTGCGTGGCTTACGTCGCTCCATGGGTTCGGTTAAATTCGAGAAACAGCTTATCAAGCAAATGAAACGTACCGGAACATTGGCCATCAGCCGTCTGGACAACAATACAATCCTCGAAAAAGGATTGTACTACTATCAGGGCAACGACTTTGCCAGCGAACTGGTCTATAGCATCGGCCGCCTCTGCGAGCCGTGTCTGGAGCACGTTGACAACAACTTCAAGCCGCTGGATGCCATACAGAAAGGCGAATTTGCCGACGTCAGCGAGGACATCACTTACCTGATACAAACTTGCCGCCACCGCGTAGAAGACAACAACTACGACGGCATGGAAACCGAAATCCGCAAAGCCAACGAGCTGAACGGCGAACTGGCACGCCTGAAACGCGAGGAGCTGCAACGCATTCAGGGTCAGAGCAGCAGCATCAAAGTGAGCATGCTTTACCTGACCATGCTGCAAGAAGCACAGAACGTGGTAACCTACACCATCAATCTGATAAAGGTCAGCCGCAAGTTCCAAAGCGAAGAAGAGGCATAACAAGCCTGTCGACACAACTTTTACATAGAACAACCGCAGCATTCGGAGACTGCTACAGTCTTTTGAATGCTGCGGTTGCTTTTTTGTCTATTCCCGTTCCGGATTTTATCCCTACACGTTTCTTCTCCCGTCCTACTGATTCTCATTTGTTCTCCAAGCTTGAGAACAATATTCTCATGCCTGTGAGAACGCCCTTCTCATAACTGTGAGAATTGTTTTCTCATAACCATGAGAATGTTGTTCTCATGACTATGAGAATAAACTTCCCCAACCGGGTTATTATCGCTAATGCCTCGGGTAAATGCGGAATCTCAGTTAACTTGGAAAGCTCTATTGGTCCGATACCTTTTTCAATCCCATCTTCTGGGCACGCTCCAGCATGAACTGACGGGCCGCTTCGTACTCGTTGGGAATGACACCGTCCAGTATGGCATCCTTGATGGCGCTCTTCAGTGCACCTACCTGCTGGCAGGGAGGCAGACCGAATGTTTCCATTATCTCCTCTCCGCTGACTGGCGGCTGGAAGTTGCGGATGCGGTCGCGTTCTTCCAGGTCTTTCAGTTTCTGGCGCACTAGTTGGAAGTTGTTCAGGAAGCGCTGTTTCTTGTCCATGTTCTTCGAGGTGATGTCGGCTTCGCAAAGCGTCATCAGGTCGTCGATATCATCGCCCGCCTCGAACAGCAGACGACGGACGGCCGAATCGGTCACTTCTTCATCGGCTATCACGATGGGGCGCATGTGCAGTCCGACGAGCTTCTGCACATATTTCATCTTCTCGTTCATCGGCAGCTTCATCTTACGGAAGATGTTGGGTATCATCTTCTCGCCAATGAAGTTATGATTGTGGAAAGTCCAGCCCAAACGGGGCTCCCAGCGCTTGGTGGCAGGCTTGGCTATGTCGTGCAGCAAGGCCGCCCAGCGCAGCCAAAGGTTATCGGTCTTCTTGCTGATGTTGTCGAGCACTTCGAGGGTGTGATAGAAATTGTCCTTATGGGCGCGTCCGTTGCGCGTCTCCACTCCCTGCAGGGCAACTAATTCAGGGAAAATCAGTGCCAGAAGGCCGCAACGATCCAGGTCGACAAAACCTTTCGAAGGTACGGGCGACAGCATGATTTTGTTCAGCTCGTCGGCAATGCGTTCTTTCGAAATGATGGAAATGCGCTCCTTGTTGCGGCAAAGCGAATCGAACGTCTCATCGTCGATGTAGAAATTCAGCTGGGTAGCAAAGCGGATGCAGCGCATCATGCGCAAGGGGTCGTCGCTGAACGTCACGTCCGGGTCGAGCGGCGTGCGGATGGTACGTTCTTTCATATCGTCCATGCCGCCAAAGGGGTCTACCAGTTCGCCGTAGCGAGCTTCGTTCAGGCAGACAGCCAGAGCGTTGATGGTGAAGTCGCGACGGTTCTGGTCGTCTTCCAGCGTACCATCTTCCACAACAGGCTTGCGGGAGTCGTGCGTGTAGGACTCCTTGCGGGCACCGACAAACTCCACTTCCGTGCCGCGGAACTTCAACTGGGCTGTACCGAAGTTCTTGAAGACAGACACATGCGCACCCTTGCCCAACCGACGGCCCAACGCCTCGGCCATGGCAATGCCGCTGCCCACCACAACCACATCGATATCCTTGGAAGGACGTTGCAGAAAAATGTCGCGAACGTATCCGCCTACCACGTAGCATTCCAGCCCAAGCTCGTCTGCCGTCGCGGATATTTGCTTGAATATATTGTCACTGAAACGCTGTTTCAGTTCTTCAGCTGTCAACTCTATCATATTTTATCGTTTAAGGAAACGCAAAGATACGGATATTATTTCTATTTTTGCTTCAAAATACGCTTACCTAAGTAGACGAGTTTACCAGTTTATAAGTCTTTGCAGTTTTAAATTGAAGTAAAACAATAACTTATAAACTTACAGACTCAAAAAAACAAAGAACGGAACACCCATGAAGAAAGAATTACTCCTGGCCTGCCTTTGCGGCCTGCTCGTAGCCTGCGAAAACATCGAAAAGAAAGCTGCCGTACAGCTGCAGGCAGCACGTACCGCCTACGAAAACGGCGACTACAACGAAGCCAAACTGCGGATAGACAGTATCAAGATACTCTACCCGAAAGCATTCGACACACGGCGCGAAGGCCAGAAGCTGATGCTTGAAGTGGAACTGAAGGAACAGGAAAAGACTCTTGCTTATCTGGACAGCACCCTCAACGGAAAACAGAAGGAACTGGATGCGCTGAAAGGGAAATTCGTACTCGAAAAAGACACTGCCTACCAGCAAGTCGGGCTCTACCTGCATCCGTCACAGGTGATTGAGAAGAACCTGCACCGCTCGTTCCTGCGCTTCCAGGTGGACGAGACGGGACGGATGAGCATGACTTCCATCTACTGCGGAGCAAACAACATCCACCACATCGCCGTGAAAGTGACAGCCCCCGACGGCAGCTTTGCCGAAACCCCTGCCTCGAAAGACAGCTACGAGACAACCGACCTGGGCGAAAAGATAGAAAAAGCCGACTACAAACTGGGCGAAGACGGCAACGTCATCGGATTCATCTGCATGAACCGCGACAAGAACCTCAAGGTGAACTATCAGGGAGAGCGTTCCTACTCGACCACCATGAGCGCCACCGACCGCCAGGCTGCCGCCGGCATCTACGAACTGGCCCAAGTGCTGGCTGCCATCACCGAAATCAAACAGAATATCGAAGAAGCCAACCGGAAGTTGGAGTTCGTCAAGCATAAGCTGGCACAACCCCGCACGGAGGAGTAGACTTATCCGTCCTGTTCCGTCAGCATCTCCAGCAGTTCCTTGTCGGTCAGCTTGTAACCGGCATTGGCGCCTTCGAGCAACGAGTCGGCCAAGTCGCGCTTGGTGCGGTGGAGGCGCAGTATTTTCTCTTCGATGGTGTGCTGGGCTATCAGGTGATAGACGGTCACCCGATTCTGTTGCCCGATGCGATAGGCACGGTCGGTAGCCTGCTGTTCGATGGCCGGGTTCCACCACGGGTCCAGATGGATGACGTAATTGGCGCCCGTCAGATTCAGTCCTAACCCGCCAGCCTTCAGACTGATGAGGAAGATGGGGCACTCGCCCTGCTGGAACTTGCGTACCAGTTCCTCGCGCTGCTTCATGGTTACCGAACCGTCCAGATAGAAATAAGGTTCGCCCTGCTCGTCAAGACGCTTCCGAACCAGTTCCAGGAAAGACGTGAACTGGCTGAAGACCAGCACCCGGTTGTTGCCCTCCTTTATTTCAGCTATCAGGTCGAGCAGCATCTGTATCTTCGTCGTCTCGCCTTTCCAGCGGCTGTCTGTCAGGGCTATGGAACAGGCTGCCTGACGCAATCGGGTGATTTCGGCCAGTGTACTCATGCTTACGGCATTGCTTTCTTCGAGCATCGCCTTGGCACGACGGCGAATCACTTCGTACACCGCCATTTCTTCTTCCGACAGCTCGACCGGCAAGGTGATTTCCATCTTCTCGGGCAGTTCTTCCACTACCTCGGACTTGGTGCGTCGCAGCATGAAAGGCTGGACAATGCGCTTCAGCTGACGTTGTTTCTCCTTATCGCCTTCTTCAATGGGAACAATGAACTTCAGGCGGAACTGTTCGTAACTGCCCAACAGGCCGGGAGTGATGAAACGGAACAGATTCCACAACTCGCTGAGATGGTTCTGTATGGGAGTACCCGTCAGGATGAGGCGTGCCGATGCCTGCAGTTGCATAGCTACTCTCGACGTCTTCGTATCACGATTCTTTATGGTATGTGCCTCGTCCAGACACACCACATTCCACTGCTTGCTCACCAGCGGCTCTTCCGCATTGACCAGCAGGCCGTAAGTCGACAACACCACATCGTATTCGCCCGCACCGTCGATAAGTGCCTTGCGGTCGTCTGCCCCGTTCAGTACATGTACGTTCAGCGTAGGGGCAAAGCGTTGCAGTTCGTTCTTCCAGTTGGGAACCACCGAAGCCGGAGCCACTACCAGCGAAGCTCCTTCGGCTGCTCTGTACAACAAGAAAGCAATGGTCTGTACCGTCTTTCCCAAACCCATGTCGTCGGCCAGGCAGGCACCGGCTCCCCAACCGGACAAACGCACCATCCAGCGGAATCCTTCGAGCTGATAACCGCGCAACGTAGCCTGCAAGGTGTTGGGCACACCGGCTTCGACCTTCATGCTGCGCCTGATCGACGCACGCAAGTCGTCCAGCAAACGGTTGCCTTGTACTTCCAGTTCACCCGTCATGGCGTCGTCCAGCAAAGGCGCGTTGAAGCGCGAAATATGCATCTGCCCATGTTCCTTCACGGTAAGCGCCTCCAGCTTACGCAGCTGTTTCAGCAGACTTTCGTTCAGTTTCAGGTAATCGGTTTCGTTCAGACGGATAAAGTTTCCATGGCTCTGTCCCAGCAGGTCGAGCAACTGTGTCATGCTGAGCACGGTGTGGTCGTCAATCTGCACATCTCCTTCGATGTCGAACCAGTCGCCCTTTGTCTCCAGACGCACGTGCATGTTCTCGGCCGAAACGGGAAGCTTCAGACGCAGCTTTTCGCCTTCGGGCCACTCGATGTAATAAGTGTCGGAAGACTGGCGCACAAAGTCGATAAGCGAAAGCAACTCTTCGGGCAACAGGCTGATGCTCTGCCTTTCGAGCGAACGGCCGAAGCTGTCTTCCATGAAGTTGTTCAGCACTTCGTAATTCCTGCGTTCCTTGCCGAGGTGGCGCTTCACCTGCACCCGCTTGCCGTCTGCCTCGTCGAACACCAGTGCGTTTCCTTCGCCGGGCAGAAAAGCTCCCTTGCCCTTCGGCAAAGGCTTGACATAGGTCTTTACCTCGAACTGCCTGCCTTGCGGACGGACTTGCAAAGCTATCTCAGCACTCCCTTCTACCGTTTCCAGCGTAGAGCCGTTCTCCAGCAGCGACGAATGCACTTCTACCGTATCACTGATGCGGGGCAGGAAGTCCTTCAGTTGCGCCTCGGCTTCCAAAGGGAAATATCCTACCATGAGCAGACGACGGTAATAATCCCACTGCTTCGGCGTGATAGGAATCACGGTATAATAAGTATCAGACTTCTTCAGTACAATATGACTATCGGGCGTATCAAGCAGTGCCGACAGGGGGATGTTGGAGGTTATGTTAAACCGGTTCCCCACTTTCTCCACCGACAGATAAGGTTTCTCCTCGTCTACCTTCACTTGTTCGAAAGGGGCGTAATAGCCGGTATACAGACGGTCGCAGCCTACCATCATAGGCAGCATCACACTCAAATACATCGAATCATAGTTGCCCTGCCGGTATTTATTCCAGATCTGCCTGTCAAATTCGTCCATCAATGCCGAACCTTCCTGAAAGTAACGCATATTCGAAATGGGTTTTCCACTGCTCCACTTCCCCGACTTCAGGCGGGTCTGTTCGCGTACTTCTATGTAGTTGTACTTGATGAGGTACATCAGCCGTGCATCCTTTTCTTCCTTCTGCACGCCGCCAGCCTGGCCTTCGTTCTTCAGTAAATCTTCGATCAACAGCTCCCATGCCTGCTTCCGGCGTATGGAGGTCAGGGCAGGCGACGTACCGTAAGCTCGGGTAAGCCGGGCACGTTCGTCCTCAGTCAGATCAAGGTAAGCGGACAGTTCGTGCTTTAATACGGCCTGTTGCGGATGCAGTTCGCTGAAGTCTTTGTCCTGCAAGAAATCTGTCAATTCAAAGTAACGGATAAACAGAAAGCCCAAGTACGAATAGAAGATATACGGATGGAAGAATGAATCAAAGAGGTGCTGTATCAGTCCCGAGCTGGCTTTTCGTTCTTCGTTTCTGAAAGCACTGGCTACGATATAAGCCGGCAACAGGTTCATCTGGTCTTTCACTCCTCTTTTGTTCCTGAACTGGTCCAGTTTTTTGATGCTTGCAGGCGAATCATCGTGTACGTAGGCCATTATAAGGAAATAACATGTCAGGGGATTCTCGAAGATGTTCTTTTCGCGGGCTATCTTGTTTCTTATCTTCAAAGCCTTGTCGAACAATGCCACAGCATCGGCATACCTTTCCCTATGCAGGGCATATACGGCATTCAGTATCCAGAAGTAAACGTCGTCGGACGAATCCTGCAAGGGTTTGTACTCGCCGTGCGAATAGTAACGGTAAAGGGCCAGCATGGAACGCAATCGGGATCGCATCGCTGCCGGCAAGGATTTTGTTTCCAACCATTGCGGCAAATGATTCTGGTCGTCAAGATAGTCGTTCTCCTGCATATAGACCAGCAATTTCGAAAAAGCCTCTGCAAACAAGTCATTGTCAAGTTTCAGGAACAAAGGGCTGATGCAGGGATCAAAAGCTACAGGAAGCAGGTAAGAGTACATTGAAACCGAAATACGCAACGACGGCAAATCGGCTTCCCGATGTTCGAGTACCGCCATAAAAGCTTCTTCCAGTTCGAGAAACATCGCATTCTTGTTATAATCGTGGTCCACACACCGGCGATAATCGGCTTCCCACTCCGGATGGCGTGTCTTCAGAAAATAAAGAACCGGGAAATAGTATTTATACGAAACACTATACTCATACATTTTGGAAGCCCAGTTGTAGTTGAAGATTGACAACATTCCCTTCGAATTCAGCAAGTCCAGCGCCTTTTTCATGCCATGCGGCATGGTCGGCAATGTTTTCCACAACGTTTCCAGGCTCTTGACTGAAACAAAGTCGGCACAATATGCGTAAAAGCACAATACTTTCTGGAGGGTTTCATCCAGTTCTTCTATTTTCGTACAGTTTATAACCAGATTCATGACACAGTTTTCGATTAAGGGAAGCAAAGATAAAAAGAATTACATACAAATGCACTATCTTTGCACCTCATTTAAAACGGACTTATGATTTCAATAGACGGACTGGCCGTAGAATTTGGCGGCACTACTTTATTTAGCGACATTTCTTTTGTGATTAACGAAAAGGACCGCATCGCCCTCATGGGAAAGAACGGAGCCGGAAAAAGCACCCTGCTGAAGATTCTCGCAGGCATCCGGCAGCCCACACGGGGAAAGGTATCGGTGCCCAAAGACTGCGTTGTAGCCTACCTGCCGCAGCACCTGATGACGGAAGACGGACGCACCGTGTTCGAGGAAACCGCCCAGGCCTTTGCCCACCTGCACGAGATGGAGGCCGAGATTGAACGCCTGAACAAGGAACTGGAGACGCGCACCGACTACGAGAGCGACAGCTACATGCAGCTCATCGAACAAGTGTCGGCCCTGAGCGAGAAGTTCTACGCCATCGATGCCACCAACTACGAGGAAGACGTGGAAAAGACCTTGCTGGGACTTGGCTTCGAGCGGAGCGACTTCGGCCGCCCCACCAGCGACTTCAGCGGCGGATGGCGCATGCGTATCGAGCTGGCCAAACTGCTGTTGCAGAAGCCCGACGTCCTGCTGCTGGACGAGCCTACCAACCATCTGGACATCGAGTCCATACAGTGGCTCGAAGACTTCCTCATCAACAACGGTAAGGCGGTGGTAGTCATCAGCCACGACCGTAAGTTTGTAGACAACATCACCACCCGCACCATCGAAGTGACCATGGGACGCATCTACGACTACAAGGTGAACTATTCCAAATACTTGGAGCTGCGCAAGGAGCGCCGCGAGCAGCAACAGAAAGCCTACGACGAACAGCAGAAGTTCATTGCCGAAACCAAAGAGTTCATCGAACGCTTCAAAGGGACTTACTCGAAAACCTTGCAAGTGCAAAGCCGCGTGAAGATGCTGGAAAAACTGGAACTGCTCGAAGTGGACGAGGAAGACACCTCGGCCCTGCGCCTGAAGTTCCCCCCGTCGCCCCGCTCGGGCACCTATCCCGTCATCATGGACGGCGTGGGCAAGACGTACGGCGATCACGTGGTGTTCCGCAATGCGACGCTCACCATCGAACGCGGCGACAAGGTGGCTTTCGTAGGTCGCAACGGCGAAGGAAAGTCCACATTAGTGAAGTGCATTATGGGCGAGATTGAACACGAAGGAACCCTGACGCTGGGCCACAACGTACAGATAGGCTACTTCGCACAGAACCAGGCTTCGCTGCTGGACGAAAACCTGACGGTGTTCCAGACCATCGACGACGTGGCCAAAGGCGAGATACGCAACAAGATACGCGACCTGCTGGGTGCTTTTATGTTCGGCAGCCCCGAAGCCTCGATGAAGAAGGTAAAGGTGCTCTCCGGCGGCGAGCGTACCCGACTGGCGATGATCAAACTGCTACTCGAACCGGTCAACCTGCTCATCCTGGACGAGCCTACCAACCATCTGGACCTGAAGACCAAAGACATCCTGAAGCAGGCACTGATGGACTTCGACGGCACACTGATTGTTGTCAGCCACGACCGTGACTTCCTCGACGGACTGGTAAGCAAGGTGTACGAGTTCGGCCACCAGCGCGTCCGCGAACACCTTTGCGGCGTCTACGAATTTCTGGAAAAGAAGAAAATGGAATCGCTCAGCGAACTGGAGAGAAATAAGGTTTCCTGAAAAATCTTTTTGCATACCCAAACAGCCGTTTTCCCGTCTTCGTGACAGGCAAACGGCTGTTTTGCTTACCGCCTCTTTATCTGTTTTCCGCGAAACAGAAGCCCGAACAGCATAAAACGCCCGCAAAAGTGCATAGATATGCACAAAAACACTCCTGAAAACGCTTGTTTTCCACTTTCGCAACGCTTGTGCGGAGCCGGAAGAATGCTTGTACGGCTCGCGAACATTGCTTGTGCGGTACACGAACAACGCTTGTGTGCCTCGGAAACATAGCTTTCTGGTGGAAGGGAGACTGGTTCTGGCTTCATTTCCCGTCGTTTCCATTCTATTTCAACTGTAAACATTTCGCTATCCGTCTATCTATAAGAAAGATACAGAAATCTGCCCGCAAAATTGCGCACATCCCGGGCAACGGGCAGAAATAACGGATTCTCACCGCTTCGGAAATACAAAATGACATTCTGTCAAACCGTTTTCCTCCGCATTTGCGAGACTTGATTTTTAGCGTTATCTTTGTCAACATATAACCTTAATATTCCTATTCATGGTACATCTCTTAAAAAACAGTCTGCTCCTGGTTCTCCTGAGCTGCCTGTGCCTGACCAGCGCACTGGCAAACGACACCGCCGGGCAACCGGAAAAGCCTTACTGGCAAGACATTCAAGTGATTTCGGTGAACAAGGAAGCTCCCCGCTCCTCGTTCATGACCTACGGCGACCGAGCTACGGCCCTCACCGCCCGTTACGAAAACAGTCCCTACTACCAGCTGCTGAACGGCACATGGAAGTTCTACTTTGTCGATTCCTACCGCCAGCTTCCTGCCGGCATCACCGACCCGTCGACCGACACTTCGAACTGGGCCGACATCACCGTGCCCGGCAACTGGGAAGTGCAAGGCTTCGGCACCGCCATCTACACCAACCACGGTTACGAATTCAAACCACGTAACCCGCAACCGCCGCTGTTGCCCGAAGCAACTCCCGTAGGTGTCTACCGCCGCGACTTCACCATCCCCGACGGCTGGGACGGACGCGACATCTATCTGCACATTGCCGGAGCCAAGTCGGGCGTGTACGTCTACGTCAACGGCCGCGAAGTGGGCTACAACGAAGACTCAAAGAATCCTGCCGAGTTCCTCATCAACCCTTACCTGCAATCCGGCAAGAACGTGCTGACGCTTAAAATCTTCCGTTGGAGCACCGGCTCCTATCTGGAGTGTCAGGACTTCTGGCGCATGAGCGGTATTGAGCGCGACGTCTTCCTGTGGTCGCAGCCCCGCATCGCCGTGCAGGACTACCGCATCGTTTCTACCCTCGACGACACCTACCGCAACGGTCTCTTCCGCCTGGCCATTGACCTGAAGAACCACAGCGGACAGGCCAAATCCGTCAGCATCGGTTACGAACTGCTCGATGCCGCTGGCCGTACAGCCGCCGCATCCGAACAAACCCTGACGCTGAAACCCGACGGCCCCACCACAGCCACCTTCCAGAAAGAACTGGAAAACGTCAGCACTTGGAGTGCCGAGCATCCCAACCTCTACAAGTTGCTGCTCACCGTCAAGGAAGACGGCCGGGTGACCGAAGTCATCCCGCAAAACGTAGGTTTCCGCCGCATCGAAATCAAACCCATCGACCAGATAGCCGGAAACGGACAACCTTACACCGTGCTCCTGTTCAACGGACAGCCTATCAAGCTGAAAGGTGTCAACATCCACGAGCACAATCCTGAGACGGGCCACTACGTGACCGAAGAACTGATGCGCAAGGACTTCGAGCTGATGAAACTGAACAACATCAACACCGTCCGCCTGTGCCACTATCCGCAGGATCGCCGCTTCTACGAACTGTGCGACGAGTACGGACTCTACGTTTACGACGAGGCCAACATCGAGTCGCACGGCATGTACTATAACCTGCGCAAAGGTGGCACCCTAGGCAACAATCCCGAATGGCTGAAACCCCACATGGAGCGCACTGCCAACATGTACGAACGCAACAAGAACCATCCTTCGGTCACCTTCTGGTCGCTGGGCAACGAAGCCGGAAACGGATATAACTTCTACCAGACCTACCTCTATCTGAAGGAAAAGGAAGAAATGAACCGCCCCGTCAACTACGAGCGCGCCCAATGGGAGTGGAACTCTGATATGTACGTACCTCAGTACCCCAGTGCCAAATGGCTGGAAGAAGTAGGAAAAACGGGCAGCGACCGTCCCGTAGTGCCTTCGGAGTATTCGCACGCCATGGGTAACTCCAACGGTAACCTTTGGGACCAGTGGAAAGCCATCTATAAATACCCCAATCTGCAAGGTGGATACATCTGGGACTGGGTTGACCAAGGCTTGCTCGTCAAGGACAAGAACGGTACACCCTATTACGCCTACGGTGGCGACTTTGGTAAAGACATGCCGAGCGACGGAAACTTCCTGTGCAACGGTATCGTAGGACCCGACCGTACGCCTCATCCAGCCATGGCGGAAGTGAAATACGCCCACCAGAATGTAGGTTTCGAAGCTACGGACCTGGCCAATGGCAAGATTAAAGTAACCAACCGCTTCTACTTCACCGGCCTGAAGGACTACGCCATCCGCTATGCCATCCGTGCCAACGGCAAGACGCTGCGCGACGGCCGCCTCACACTCGACCTCGCACCGCAAGCTTCGCAAGAGATTAGCGTACCCGTGGCAGGACTCAAACCCCAGACAGGCACCGACTACCTGATAGACTTCGAAGTAACCACCACACGAGCCGAAGGCTGCATCCCCGCCGGACACGTCATTGCGCACGACCAGTTCGTCCTGCCGCAAGTGCCGGCCGACAAGGACGCTTATCAGGCTGGTGGCCCCGCACTCAGCATCGACAACGAGGGCAACGAACTGAAGGTTACCTCCTCGAAAGTCAACTTCACGTTCAATAAGCAGTCGGGCATCCTTACATCCTACCGCGTGAACGGTACCGAGTACTTCAACGGCGGATTCGGCATCCAGCCCAACTTCTGGCGTGCTCCCAACGACAACGACTACGGAAGCGGAAACCCCAAACGACTGGAGATATGGGAAGTATCGAGCCGCAACTTCCAGGTATCAAGCGCCACGGCCGAAATGTCGGGTCGCAATGCACTGGTGAACATTGTCTACAAGCTGCCTGCCGGAAACGAGTTCTTCATTACTTATAAGATATATCCCGACGGCGTGATGAATGTGTCTACCCGTTTCACTCCTGCCCACCTGGACGGCGTGAAGATAGACATCTCCGAAGCTACCGCTACGGCCACTTTCTCGCCCGGACGCGATGCTCAAAGCGTCAGCGCACGCGACAAGATGGTAGTTCCCCGCATCGGTGTCCGCTTCCGTCTGCCTGCCACGATGAACCAGCTGGCCTACCTTGGCCGCGGACCGCAGGAAAACTACTGGGACCGTAAGGCCGGTAGTCTGATAGGACTGTACAACAGCACGGCCGACGACGAATACTTCCCCTACGTACGCCCGCAGGAGAACGGTCACCACTGCGACACACGTTGGCTCTCGCTGAACGGACGCGGAAAGAGTCTGCTGATTGTAGCCGACAGCCTGATGGAGTTCAACGCCCTGCGCAACTCCGTCGAGGACTTCGACGCCGGAAAGGCCATCAACCGTCCCTACCAGTGGAACAACTTCACTCCGCAGGAGATAGCCAACCGTCCCGAGATAGGTGCTTACGACAAACCTCGTCAGACGCATATCAACGACATCACCCCGCGCGACTTTGTTGAAGTCTGCCTCGACCTGAAGCAACAGGGACTGGCCGGTTACGACAGCTGGTACTCGCGTCCCGAACCTGAATACACCCTGCCTGCCGACCGCGAATACACCTGGGGATTCACCCTGATACCCGGAGCAGGAGCCAGTCAGGCGGTGAAGAAGTTGAAATACACTTATTAATCGACTAATTTATTATCTTAGTTCTTGGCAAGTATACAATTTACTTTTATCTTTGCAACCATCAGAAGCAAAAAGGCATGGAAAAAGAGAAAAAGTACATTGTATACTTGCTTTTTTTAGTCAGCATCATCATGCTGGCTGTACCCGTCTTTCCCCATCATCACCATGCCGACGGCCTCATCTGTATGAAGAACGATGTAGAGCCCAGCTGCTGCCACACATCTCATCACCATCACCCCGCAGGACATCCTAACTGCTGTCACGACAAGGGTTGCATCGCCAGCCACTTCGTTCAGCGCACCCCACGCACCGAGCGTCAGGCTCCCGTGCTGAAGCCCGTCCTGCTGCCTGCCGTACTCAGCACATTCCTCAGGCAACTGTACGCCTTTGGCGAACCTTGCCAACCTGTTTCATACTCACCCTACATCGAGTCACTGCACGGTGTCTACATAGCCCGTGCCTCGGGATTAAGGGCTCCTCCCAGCCATCTTGCATAACAGATGCAGTGTGCCCGCACATTGCAACCCGGTTGCACTCTTTGGTCAGTACCTTTGCAGCCGGAAATCATACTTACATTATTTTGCAAGAACTTAATCCATTTATATCAATGAAGAAACTGATATTTCTGGGAGTCCTCGTTGCATTGTCACTGGGCTCCTGTCAGAACAAGTCCGCCCACGATCACGACGGACACAATCACGAGACCGAGAACCACGACCATGAGGCCGAACTTCACGAAGGACACGACCACGACGGTCATAACCACGAAGCCGACGCCCACGAAGCCGAAGAAGGGCACAGTGCCGGCAGCGGTGAAATAGTCCTGCCACCAGCCAAAGCCCAGGCAGCAGGTGTAGAGGTCAGCACCGTAGAAGCGGGCACCTTTCACCAGGTCATCAAGACCAGCGGACAGGTATTGGCCGCACAGGGCGACGAAAGCGTAGCCGTTGCCACCGTAGCTGGTGTCGTATCGTTCCGCAACAAGGTAGTCGAAGGTATGCAGGTAGGCAAAGGCACTCCGCTGCTTACCCTCTCGTCGCAGAACATGGCCGAAGGTGACCCCGTACAGAAAGCCCGCATCGCCTACGAAGTCAGCAAGAAAGAATACGAACGCATGAAGGCGCTGGTAGCCAGCAAGATTGTTTCCGAAAAGGAATTTGCCCAAGCCGAACAGGCATACGAGAATGCCCGTATCAGCTATGAAGCCGTAGCCCGCAACCATACCCCGCAGGGACAGACGGTTGTTTCGCCCATCGGCGGTTACGTCAAGAGCCTGTTGGTAAAGGAGGGCGATTACGTCACCGTAGGTCAGCCGCTGGTCAGCATCACGCAGAACCGTCGCCTCTTCCTCCGTGCCGATGTTTCCGAGAAATACTACAACGCACTGCCTTCCGTAGCCTCGGCCAACTTCTGCATGCCCTATAATAATAAGGTATATGCATTGAAAGAGCTGGGCGGCCGTCTGCTGTCCTACGGCAAAGCTTCGGGCGAAGGCAGTTATTACGTACCTGTCACTTTCGAGTTCGACAACAAGGGCGACGTTGTCCCCGGTTCCTTTGTCGAAATCTATCTGCTTACCACGCCGATGGAAGGTGTCATCAGCGTCCCCCGCTCGGCCCTCACCGAAGAGCAGGGCAGCTACTTCGTCTACCTGCAAATAGATGAGGAATGCTACCAGAAGCAGCTTGTTACCCTGGGTGCCGATGACGGCGAACGGGTACAGGTACTCACCGGCCTGCACGCCGGCGACCGTCTGGTGACCAAAGGCGCCTACCAAGTGAAGCTGGCAGGAGCTACGAATGCGATACCGGCACACAGCCATGAACACTAATTAAACGAAAAATGAAGAATGGAAGCTGCGCTTCCTAATGAAGAATTTTCCATACACAAGAATTCTTCGTTCTTCATTCTTAATTCTTCATTTAACAAGTTATGCTCAACAAAATCATACACTTCTCCCTTCAGAACCGCATCCTGGTGCTCGTAGCATCGGTGCTGTTGCTGATTGGCGGTACTTACACCGCCGTACATACGGAAGTAGACGTGTTCCCCGACCTGACGGCACCCACCGTAGTGGTGATGACCGAAGCCAACGGCATGGCAGCCGAAGAGGTGGAACAGCTCGTCACCTTCCCCATCGAGACCGCTGTCAACGGAGCCACACACGTACGCCGTGTACGCTCCTCGTCTACTCACAGTTTCTCCGTAGTCTGGGTCGAATTCGACTGGGACACGGACATCTACTTAGCCCGGCAGATTGTCAGCGAAAAGCTTTCGCTCGTAGCCGAAGAACTGCCCGCCGGAGTGGGCAAACCTACACTGGGACCGCAGTCGTCCATCCTGGGCGAGATGATGATTATCGGCCTTACAGCCGACTCCACTTCCATGCTCGACCTCCGTACGCTGGCCGACTGGACCATCCGTCCGCGCCTGCTCTCTACGGGTGGCGTGGCACAGGTAGCCGTGCTGGGCGGTGACATCAAGGAATACCAGATACAGCTCGATCCCGAACGGATGCGCCACTACGGCGTCACGCTGGGACAAATACTGGAAGCTACCCGCGGCATGAACCTCAACGCCAACGGTGGTGTCATCTACGAATACGGCAACGAATACATCGTCCGCGGACTGACTGCCACGACGAATACGGAGTTGCTGGGGAAAACCGTGGTTAAAGCTACGAGTGACGAGCTACGAGCTACAAGTGGTAGTGGCAGCAACCCGTCACTCGTCACTCGTAGCCCGTCACTTCCAATTCTATTGGAAGACGTGGCCGACGTACGCATCGGCGCACAGACGCCCAAGTTGGGTCTGGCTTCGGAACGCGGCAAACCTGCCGTACTGCTCACTGTAACAAAGCAGCCTGCTACCAGCACCCTGGAACTGACCGCCAAGCTGGAAGCCTCACTGAAAGACTTGCAGAAAAACCTGCCCCCCGACGTGAAAGTCTCGACCGACATCTTCCGCCAGAGCCGCTTTATCGAGAGTTCGATTGGCAACGTGCAGAAGTCGCTCATCGAAGGTGGTATCTTCGTGGTCATCGTACTGTTCCTCTTCTTAGCCAACGTGCGTACTACCATCATCTCGCTGGTCACCCTGCCCCTGTCGCTCGTCGTTTCCATACTGGTACTGCACTACATGGGACTGACCATCAACACCATGAGTTTGGGTGGTATGGCCATTGCCATCGGTTCGCTGGTCGATGACGCCATCGTCGATGTGGAGAACGTCTACCGCCGCCTGCACGAGAATCGCCTCCTGCCGCCCGAGCGTCGCCTGCCCATCCTGCAGGTGGTGTTCAACGCTTCGCGCGAGGTACGTATGCCTATCCTCAACTCCACGCTCATCATTGTGGTCAGCTTCGTGCCCCTGTTCTTCCTGAGCGGTATGGAGGGACGCATGCTGGTGCCGCTGGGCATCGCCTTCATCACTGCCCTGGCCGCCTCAACGGTCGTGGCACTGACGCTGACACCTGTGCTCTGCTCGTACCTGCTGAAGAGTAAAGAAGACAAACAAACAGAAGATGCCCAAAGACTTCCCGAAGTCACAGCCGATGACTCCCGGAAGTCTCAGGCTATGACTCCCGGAAGTCATGAGGCAAGACTCCCGGGAGTGTCCGGCGGTAACTCCCGGGAGTGTCCGGCACCCCCCTCCAGAAGTACCTGTGATACCGATTCGGGCGACTCCGCCGTGGCTCGTACGCTGAAGAAGGCATACGGTGCGCTGCTCGAAAAAGCCTTACATCACAAACGCGCCGTACTGGGCTGTACCATTGCCCTCTTTGCCGTCGCCTTAGGACTGTTCTTCA
The DNA here is from genome assembly GCF_030518095.1 of Bacteroides sp. ET489. Taxonomy (NCBI): domain Bacteria; kingdom Pseudomonadati; phylum Bacteroidota; class Bacteroidia; order Bacteroidales; family Bacteroidaceae; genus Bacteroides; species Bacteroides sp. ET489. The sequence goes on along the minus strand of NZ_JAULLJ010000014.1, from coordinate 8,301 downwards.
CGCTGGGTCGCTCGTTCCTGCCGCCGTTCAACGAAGGCTCGTTCACCATCAACGTCTCTTCACTGCCGGGCATCTCGCTCGAAGAAAGCGATGCTATCGGACGCCGTGCCGAAGAACTGCTGCTTACCATCCCAGAGATACAGACCGTAGCCCGCAAAACCGGCCGCGCCGAATTGGACGAGCACGCCTTAGGCGTGAATACCTCGGAGATTGAAGCTCCCTTCGAACTGAAAGACCGGCCGCGCAGCGAAGTCGTGGCAGAAGTTCGCGAAAAGTTGGGCAGCATCGTCGGCGCTAACATCGAGATAGGCCAGCCCATCAGCCACCGTATCGACGCCATGCTGTCGGGTACGAAAGCAAACATCGCCATCAAGCTCTTCGGCGACGACCTGAACCGCATGTTCGCCTTAGGCAACGAGATAAAGGACAAGATACAAGACGTTGAGGGCGTGGCCGACCTGACAGTAGAGCAGCAAATCGAACGTCCGCAGCTCACCATCACGCCCCGCCGCGAGATGCTGGCACGCTATGGCATCACCCTGCCGCAGTTTGCCGAATACGTCAACGCCTGTCTGGCGGGTGAAGCCGTTTCGCAAGTCTACGAACAGGGTAAGTCGTTCAACCTGACCGTACGCATGCGTGATGACTTGCGCGACCAGGCACAGAAGATAGGCAACCTGATGATTGACACGGGTGACGGATTGCAAGTGCCGCTCAACTACGTGGCCGACATCCGCTCGACCATGGGACCGAACACCATCAGCCGCGAGAACGTAAAGCGTAAGATAGTCATCTCGGCCAATGTTGCCGACCGCGATCTGCGCTCCGTAGTGAACGACATTCAAGAACGTATCGACACCCAAATTCAACTGCCCGAAGGCTACCACGTAGAGTACGGCGGACAGTTTGAAAGCGAACAGGCAGCCAGCCGCACGCTAATGCTGACATCGTTCATGTCTATCGTTGTCATCTTCCTGTTGCTCTACCACGAGTTCCGCAGTACGAAGGAGAGTGCCATCATCCTCATCAACCTGCCACTGGCACTGATCGGTGGTGTGTTTGCCTTGTTGCTGACCACAGGCGAAGTGAGCATCCCTGCCATCATCGGTTTCATCTCGTTGTTCGGCATTGCTACCCGAAACGGTATGCTGCTCATCAGCCATTACAACCACTTGCAACGCGAAGAAGGCTATGGCATCTACGACAGCGTTCTGCGCGGTTCGCTCGACCGTCTGAACCCGATTCTGATGACAGCCCTCAGCAGTGCTCTGGCCCTTATTCCGCTGGCTTTGGGCGGCGACCTGCCCGGCAACGAAATACAAAGCCCGATGGCCAAAGTCATCCTGGGCGGTCTGCTGACCTCGACGTTCCTCAACGGATTCATCATCCCGATAGTTTATCTGCTAATACACACCAAGAAAGAATGAAGAAAATAGTAATCATTTGTGTATGCCTTGCCCTGGCGGCAGGGCTACACGCCCAAAACAGCATTGAAACCATCCTCACCCAGATAGAGCAGAACAACCGGCAGTTGCAAGCCAATGCCCAGAATGTGAATGCCCAGAAACTGGAAAACCGGACAGCCAATAACCTGGCCAATCCAACCCTGTCGTACGCCCATCTGTGGGATTCGGACGACAAGAACATCACCGTGGGCGAAATGGTCATTGCACAAAGTTTCGACTTCCCGTCGCTCTACATCACCCGCGCCCGCATGAACCGCTACAAGGCTCAGTCGCTCGACGCCCAAGCCCTTGCCCTGCGCCAGGACATTCTGTTGCAAGCACAGGAAGCCTGCCTCGACATCATCATGCTGACCCGTCAGCAGTCCCTCCTCGACGAACGCCTGAAGAACGCCGAAGAGCTGGCAGCTTTCTACAAGAAACGACTGGAAACCGGTGATGCCAGTTCGCTGGAAACCAATAAAATCAATCTGGAACTGCTGAATGTACGTACCGAAGCCCGCATGAATCGTACAGCCCTGGAAAACAAGCTGCGCGAACTGACCGCCCTTAACGGTAACCAGTCGCTCGTACCCGGCCGTCCTTTGGCCGAAGGAGCTGCTACGCCTCATGCACTCAACCTGGGGCTTACCGATTATCCCGATGTCCCCCTGCCTGCCGACTTCGGCCCCTTGTGCGACGAGCTGCTGGCTTCCGACCCCACCCTGCTTGCCCTGCAGAACGACGGCGAAGCTGCACGCCGCCAACTGTCCGTCAGCCGCCAAGGCTGGTTACCCGACTTAGAATTAGGTTATCGGCGCAATACGGAAAGCAAACATCCGCTCAACGGCGTGGTAGTAGGTTTCTCCTTTCCCATCTTCCAGAACCACGGAAAGGTAAAAATGGCACGCTCGCAACTGCAAAGCATCGATTACCAAAAGGAGAATGCTCGACTGAGTGCTTCCACCGCCTTATGGCAGCTCTACGAAGAAGCTTCCAACCTGCAAGCCTCCATACACGAGTATACCGAGACTTTCGGCCGTCAGCAGGACTTGCGCCTGTTGCGCCAGGCACTCGAAGGCGGACAAATCAGCATGATAGAGTATTTCGTAGAAGTATCCGTAGTCTACCAAAGCCAGACCAACTTGCTACAACTGGAGAACCAGTACCAGAAAGTAATGGCCAGAATATACAAGAGCAAGCTTTAAATAATGAAGAATGGAAAATGAAGAATGAAGAATGGAAAAAGAAAAAATTCTTCATTCATCATTCTTAATTTCCCAAGGTTTCCGGTTGCTCCGGTACATAACTGCTCCGGATGCGCCACTCCTGCGGATAAAGATTATTGGCACGATTGCCGATGTTCTTCACAAATCCAAGAGGGAAACCACGGTACGTAAGAAGTACAAAACCGCGAGGGGCTGTGTCCGAAAGGACTACAGCCTCTTTGCGCAAATAGGCAATAGCAGTAGGATAATCCACCTCCTCGCAGGCAAAAGCATCTTGCCGAAGCAGGCTACTCATGGCCAGCGCATGGGCGGGAATACAGTCTTTCCCTTTCACTCCAGCCACTTCTACACCTGCCTGCATCACTTTGACATGCTGCTTCAAAACTGTCAACAAAGGTAGCCATGCCGTAGGGAAAGCCGCCAGCGTCTGTCCTTCGGGCATCAAGGTGTAACCTTCCGCATCACGCAGCCAGCCTTGCACCATTGCCAGCTGTTCCTTTCCGAAAGCCGATCCCGAAGAAGCCTTTCCTCCATTTCCTTTCTTCCCGCGCTGTTTGCCCGCCGACTGTCTATCCGCGTTCATCCGTCCCGTTTGCATCATCGATATATCTTCGCTTGCTGTTTCTTCTGCCTCACCAGCCTTACGCAATACAGCCAGGAAGAATCCTTCTCCCTGCGTCTTATGTGGTAAGAAACGGTAGACAGGGAAATCTTCTCCAGCCAGCAAATTGCCAGTGATCCCCCATTCAGCTGGCACGTCGAGCGGCAGCACTTCGGCTCCCAACTCCCGACACAACCAACGCACATTTTCTTCGTTCTCTTTCGTATTATAGGTACATGTACTATATACCAACAGTCCACCCGGCTTCAGGCAAGGCCAGATGTCTGTCAGGATACGCCGCTGACGCTGCCAGCAGATTTCGACATTCTCCGCACTCCACTCGCTTATGGCAGTCTTGTCCTTACGGAACATGCCTTCGCCCGAACAGGGAACATCGGTCAGAATAAAGTCGAAAAGGTGTTCCAAAGGTGTGAAATCGGAAGGATCGCTATTTGTCACCACCACATCAGGATGCCCCCACTTGGTCAGATTCTCGGCCAGTATCTGGGCACGGTTGCGCATCACTTCGTTGGCTACCAGCAGACTGCCTTCGGGCAACAGGCTACGTACATGGGTAGACTTTCCGCCCGGAGCTGCACAAAGGTCAAGCGCAGCCAACGGTCTGCCCGGCAGGTAACGCTTCAACGCCTGTTCCACAAACATTGACGACGCTTCCTGCACGTAGTAGCAACCGGCATGAAACAACGGATCGAAAGTAAATGCCGGACGCTGGTTCAAATAGAATCCGCGTTCCGCCCAAGGCACCTTGTTCAATGAAGAATGAGAAATGACAGAAGAAGAATCTGTACACTTTTGGGCATTCACACGTATGCTGACCGGCTGTTCCGCCTCCAGCAGAGCGATAGCCAGACTGTTATATTCTTCCTCGCCCAACAAAGCGCGGGTATATTCAGTAAATAAAGGAGGTAATTGCATGATAATCTTCTATCTTCTCAAATTTCTTATAATGCAGCAATTTCTTCCATGCTCAATCCTGTACTTTGAGCAATAAGTTCAATAGAAACACCGGCTTCCTTAAACTTGCGTGCCAATGCCTTCTTCTCTTCTGCACGGCCTTCTGCAAGTCCTTCCGCACGGCCTTCCGCAAGCCCTTCTGCACGCCCCTCCGCACGACCTTCTGCACGCCCCTCCGCACGGCCTTCTGCACGACCCTCTGCACGGCCCTCTGCACGGCCTTCCAACTTGGCAGTATCCAGCACATCATTCTGTATCATCACGGCATTGATATGCTCGTCGTACACATGACGTTCCTTGGGCGACATATTGTAATACTTCAGTTTTTCCCTTGCCTCGGCCAATCCCGGTGCCGTGGTATCAGAACTGATTTCGCCACTTTTCAGATACGAGATCCATTCCTCCAGCGGTGTCTTTGCTACCTTATTGAACTCGTTCACCCTAATCAGGTAGTATTCGGGGAACACCTCGCGCGGCATCTTGCGGATGATTGCTCCTTCCTGCTTGGCCGAAATGCTCAATTCGTCGCCGGTATGCACCCCAACAAAGTTTGTCACTCCGTGATACAGGTAGTCACTGCCTTTACCGATGTCGAAATAGAGAATACTGATGGAATATACCTTTTTCACCTCTGCATACGAATTCCCCAAAGAGATGTGCTCCGTAATGGCTTTCGAAACACCATATAGCACTCTCTCCAGATAGTACAGTTCTCGCGTATTCTGTATTTCAACAATGATGATGTCCCCGTTCTCCTCTTTTGCCTTGATGTCCACACGATTGAACTTATCATCATAGTTTGTCTGGTTGGCTTCGCTTTCGAGTATTTCCAGAATGGTGATTTTCCGTTCCAGCAACACGGTGAGCAAGCCTTCGAGTACTACAAAATTGGCCTTATCTCGCAACATACGCTTCATGGCCCAATCGAATCGGATATATTTATCTTGCATCATGAGGAAGAGGTTTTGAGTTTATAAGTCTTTGAGTTATTGAGTCTTTATTTTCTGGAGTATCTTACCAGATGCAGCAAATATACGAAAAGGTAGTTGCAGCGGCAAATGAAAACAGGGTTTTCTAAAAAAGTTCTTCGTTCCAAGTTTCCCAGTTAGGGAATTTCCATTCCCTAGTTAAGAAATTCTCGTTCCCTAGTTAGGGAATTGCGGTTTCTCAGTCAGGCAATAAAAAAGCTTCTTCCCAGATGCCGCATACGAGTAATGTATATCCGATTGAATTCTATACATTCCGCATCATGCGCCTCTGAAAAGAAGCTTCTTCATTCAACCCCTACATCAGTAACTGATCTTCACTCCCGCAAAGTAGGAACGCGGCAGGCCGGGACCGTAGATGTAACCCGAGTCGCGCAGTTTGCCTTGGTCGAAGTCTTTCTGATAGGCGTTGAAAAGATTCTGCACGCCGGCATTTACCTGAAGGGTGATGTTGTTGTAGAGCGTGAAGTCGTACGCAGCTTTCAGATTCATTTCCCAAAAGTCGGGGGTAGTTTCGGCACGGTCTTTCTCGATGTAGCCGGCACGGTGCTCTACCAGCATACTGCCCGTATACGTACCTGACAGGGCAATGCTCAACGGCTTCACCGGACTGTAAATCAGCGTCATATATCCATAGGTATCGGGCGTGCGGAAAATACGTTTCTCCAGAGGAACAGTCTCATCGTCGCTCCACTGGCGGGCTTCCTTGTACTCGGCTTTCTGTAAGGTAACGCCTGACTGAAGCTGAAGCACACTGAGCCAAGCCAGTTTGCCTTCGAGCGTCATGCCGTAGACGCGGGCTCCCTTTTCGTTGTAACGCTCGTTCTTCAGAATACCGTTCTCGGTACCAATCTCGCGCAAAGCAAATACGTCGGACAAGTCGGTATAGAAACCTTCGAGTAACAAGTTACCCTGCCAGGCTCCCCAGCGGTGATACATATCGGCCGAAAGGCTGAAACTACGCGACTTTTCTTCACGCAAGTCCTTGGCCAGCTGAATCATGGACACGCTGCCACCTACATTCTCCACATGCAAATCCTCGTCGAAAGCCTGCGGAGCACGGAAACCTACGGAGTAAGCGGCACGGAAGTTAATGTCCTTTGTCGGGTTGTAGCGCAGATTAACGCGCGGACTGAAAATGACATGATCTATCAGATTGTGCTTGTCCAGACGTCCTCCCACGAGGAAGCTCCAGCGGTCGTTTTTCCACTCGTTCTGCAAGAAAGCACCGGCGATGCGTACCGTCTGGTCGATGCGGCGGTTGTAGCCCCACATGTTGTCGTGCATGGCATCCTGATTATACTCTACCCCACCCGTCAGGTCGGCAGGCAGGAAGAGACAACGGTCAAAGTGATAAACGTATTGCGAACCAACTACCCACGTCAGGTCGGTAGTAGCACCGTAAGCGTCGAGCGAATGGTCGCCACCGTAGTAGCTGTCGCGATCGATGTGCTGCACAGAGGCATAAACGTTCATGCGGTGCTTCTCGTTGGGCGAAAAGTAATCGAACTTCACACTTCCGCTGTTGATGCTGTGCTGGGTCTGCTCGGTGATGTCGGTCTCGTGAGGCGGACGGTCGAGCAAATTGCCACCACGGCGGAATTCCTGCAGATGATGGTATTCAAAAGTCAGTTTGGAGTAAGTGCTCGTCTTGAGAAACGAACGGAAGCCAACCGTCTGATTGCGTAACTGGGGCAGCTCAGTAAATCCGTCGTCGTCGTAATCGAAGCCACTGCGCTGACGGTTCTGTCCAAAGACGTAAATACCTGCCTTATGGTCGTCGGTCACCAACGAAGCGTTCATGGTCGTATTATTGTCGAACACCGAAAGGCCGCCCACGCCCATAATGGTATGTCCCAGCTGGGCAGAGTTGCGCAACGGTTCTTTGGTAATGATGTTGATGGTTCCCGCAATGGCCGATGCGCCAAACAGTGCCGAACCGCCTCCACGCATCACCTCCACTCTCTCTATCATGTTGGCCGGTATCTGTTCCAGTCCGTACACTCCTGCCAAAGCACTGAACACGGGGCGCGAGTCTATCAGAATCTGCGTATAAGGACCGTCAAGACCGTTGATGCGTACTTGCTGGAAACCACAGTTCTGGCAGTTGTTCTCTACCCGCACACCCGGCTGGAAGTTCAGTCCCTGTGCCAGTGTGGTTGAATTGGTCTGTTCGAACAGCTTGAAGTCCATGACATTGACCAGCGTAGGAGCCAGACGACGGGTTGTTTCGCTGCGGTTAGCAGTCACCACTACCCCGTCCAATGCCACGAGGTCTTCTTCCAGTTCGAAGTTCTCTTCCAGCGTAACGCCTTTCTTCAGCACAACGTTACGTGTCAAAGTTTTATATCCCACGGCACTGACCTGCAGTACGAACTCGCCTTCGGGCAGATTCTTCAGGAAGTAATGTCCTGTTCCGTCGGTTAGCGTACCGATAGTGGTACCTTTCAGTGAAACAGATATATAAGAAAGGTGTTCTTTGGAGTGTTTCTCAAGTACATGCCCCACAATGTTGGCATCCGATTTGTTCAAGTCTTCGGCAAAGGTTGTGGCTGGCAACAGTGCATAAAGCACCGCCACCACAAGAAAAATATACGTTTTCATGTGTCTTCTTTCTATAAATTAATAAAATGAGGAAAAGGGTAGATGTTTCCAAATAATCCATGGTGAATCCATGACACATCTACCTGTCATACAAATATAAATCGCGTCAGTCAGAAGACACAAACGGGAGGGGCACGCAAACGAAGGCCGTTTTCCTGTCGTGACAGACAAAGCCGTACCACACGGGGCACCGCCAATACGTTCAGCAAAACCAAGAAACAGGAAACGGCAGTCAGCAACGACGGAAGCGAAGAAGCGGTATAATGGCCCAGAAAAAATATCGTCTCGGCCTGATCCGGCGTATGCTGATGATTGGCTTGGAAGGGATGCGAGTGCACAATGATAACCCCGTTCACCACATGCGAGTGGTTGAACAGTGTGATTCCTCCCCAATACATCAAGAACAACAGGGGAAGAAAGAACTTCATGATGCGACGCAACTTCTCCAAAGAAGATTTATATGA